>JAEZQV010000383.1 GCA_023441125.1 Bacillota bacterium | reverse complement strand
AAGCGACGGCGCTGTCGACGAGCGCCGGTCCCATCCACCGGTATTCGGCAACGCTCCAGCGCTTAAAACCGGGAACCAGTTATTATTACCGCGTAGGTTACGGCAATATCTGGAGTGAATGGCGCACCTTCCTAACGGCAGAATAATACGCTGTTTTATATCCAGAGGAATACCGGCTAATACAATATTAGCCGGTATTCCTCTTCTTTTCGTTCGCTTATGCACTGTCCGGCTATGCTGCCTGCCGCTATTGACCGTAAACTACTTTAAGATCAAGCAGATCATTTACTGTAACTTTGCCCTTGGGAATTACCCCGGCATTTTCCAGGTCCTCAATCCACGGTTTTACCATTTCCGGACTGATATCCGCATCTGCTGCGTAATAATGGGTGGCATTCACCGGTACCTTGATCCAGTCTTCCGTCATTTTCCGGGCTTCCTCCGGGTGTTCATTGGCCCAGCGCTGGCCTTTCAATATGGCCCGGGCAAATTTCCGGACTGTCTCAGGATTTTTTTCAATAAAATCGGTAGTAAAGTAATAATAACCGACACCGCCGCCCTGACCGAAACCGGCATCCAGACTATCGGCAATCTTCACCATGCCGGCATCCTCCATAAGTTTGTAAAACGGCGGATGCACGCCGGACACCGTTACCAGCCCCTGTTTCAAAGCCTGCACGGCCTGCACGTCCGGCATGGTTACCCATTCAAGCTTGCTTCTGGCCACGCCGTTATGGTCGGCGATGTTATTCGCCAGGAAATCCGAGCATTGATTATTGGTAATAATCGAAAATTTAACTTTCCCAGCCAGCTTGTTCAAATCGGCAAAACTTTTAATACCCGGAGTCACATTGGGGTTGACATACCAATTCATGTGCCGCAGCTTGGGGTCCTGGTCCGGCAAGGGGTCTATGCCGGATTTCACTACTCCTTTGATTTTGGCCCCGCCGGCAATGGCCACGGCCAGTTGGTTGGGATGGGCCCCGCTGACATCATTATTGCCGTTCAGGATGGAGGGAATAATCTGGTTGGGCTGCGTATCGCCGGTATACACCACTTTCAGTCCCTCTTCTTTGAAGAAACCCAGTTGATCGGTTACTACCCAGGGTGTGGAACCGCACGCCGTCTGCGATATGGTCCGGATGGGAATCAGTCCGTCATCTCCGGCGCCTTTGGCGCCGGTTTGACCGGCAACAGCCGGACTATTGCCCTGATGAGCACCATAGGCAATGGCCCCGGCCACTACCACGCCGATAATTCCAGTCAACAAGAATTTAACGGTTTTACTAGTTGCCATACACGGTAGCCTCCTCCAGTTTGTTTCACGGTTTACTCCCGCTTCAGTATGCGGAACCAATAAATTAGCCAGGTCCAGGGATTAAACGGCCGTCAGTGCCAGCTTTGGGGTTCAATGGGATAGCGGCCAAATTCCCGGGCCGCCTGGAACAGGGCATGGATATTTTCTACCGGCGCTTTCATTGGCAGGCCGCAGCCTAAAGCCAAAATATACCCTTTGGGAGTGTCATAGGCCTTGCGCAGACATTCTTTGGCCTCCGCTATCACATCCGCCGGGGTACCCAGGAACATGGTCGCCGTCGGCTTGACATTGCCCTGCAAAGCGGTCAGATTCCCCACAGCCGCCTTGGCTTCCGCCAGGTCAACCGTATCATCCAGACTTAATATGCCGGCGCCGGTGGCAGCCATATGCCGCCATATTTTCCTGGTATTGCCGCAGATGTGCAGCGATGGGGCACTGCCGGTAAGTTTTGTGATATTACTAATCAATTCCGTTAAATAGGGAAAGGCAAATTCATAAAAATGCCGGGGACTGATCAGGCTTGTCGAGGCCGTAGGATCGGCAACGCTGACTTTGGCGCCTATTTGGGCCGCTGCCCGCACATACGCCAGCGTGCTGTCCAGGGCATACTGCAGCAACCCGTGGGCGAACCCTTCATTATGATATAAATCCCGTAAAAACGGTTCGGTGCCTCTCAGGTTGGCGGCCACAGTAAACGGTCCGGCCACATTGGTTATAACCGGTATTTCCCGCCCCACCCGCTCCACCAGGATCTGCAGCGCCCGCAGATGGAGCGGCAACCGCCCCCGGGTCCAGGGGTCAGGAATAACCAGCCGGTCAAAGTCACGTTCCGCTTCGATGGCGAACTTGCTGATATACGGCGAGTTTTCCGCCTGCGGATAAGTTACCGTACTGCCGGCCGCCTCGGCGATCCCATGCAAACCCGGGCCGGTGGTTACTGCTTCGGCAGCGAATATCCGCCGCGAAGCCAGTTGAACCTCAACAATTTTTTCCACGGAAAAGTAACACTCCCAATGGTCGATGCCGGCCAGCATGGCCGCCTGATGAGTGGGGTTGATGCTGCAGGGAATTCTGTCAAAGGGCCGGCCGGCCAGCATGGCGTCCAGCCTTTCCCGGGGAGTCATATCTTCAGAATAATCCGTTTGGGTCATATCGTATTCCCTCCAGTACGTTATGCCGCGTATTCTCCGGCGCACAGCCCTAACGTCCGCAGCGATAGATACCGGCTAAGCTATTAGCCGATATTCACGCGCTGCTCTTGCCCATGTTTTTCGTGGGCTGTACGTTATTTACCGTAAACCACATTTAAATCAACCAAATCTTCCACCTTAACTTTACCCTTGGGAATTACACCGGCATTTTCCAGGTCCTCAATCCACGGTTTTACCATTTCCGGACTGATATCTGCATCTGCCGCGTAATAATGGGTGGCGCTGACCGGAACCTTGATCCAGTCTTCCGTCATTTTCCGGGCTTCCTCCGGGTGGTCGTTAGCCCATTTTTGCGCGTTTAGCATGGCCCGGGCAAACTTCCGGACAGTTTCGGGGTTTTTCGCAATGAAATCGGTGGTAAAGTAATAGTAACCCACGCCGCCGGCCTGACCGAAACCGGCATCCAGGCTATCGGCAATCTTCACCATGCCGGCGTCCTCCATAAGTTTATAAAACGGCGGATGCACGCCGGATACCGTTACCAAGCCCTGCTTCAGAGCCTGTACGGCCTGCACGTCCGGCATGGTCACCCACTCAAGCTTGCTTCTGGCCACGCCGTTATGGTCGGCGATGTTATTTGCCAGGAAATCCGAGCATTGATTATTGGTAATGATTGAAAATTTAACTTTCCCAGCCAGCTTGTTCAAATCGGCAAAATTTTTAATACCCGGAGTTACATTAGGATTGACATACCAGTTCATATGCCGCAGCTTGGGGTCCTGGTTGGGTAAAGGGTCTATACCGGCTTTTACCACCCCTTTGATTTTCGCGCCGCCGGCAATGGCGACAGCCAGTGAATTGGGATGGGCATTGCTGACGTCATTATTGCCGTTCAGAATGGAGGGAATAATTTGGTTGGGCTGCGTATCGCCGGTATACACCACTTTCAGTCCCTGTTCCTTGAAAAAGCCCAGTTGATCGGCCACTACCCAGGGAGTGGAACTGCACGCCGTCTGCGATATGGTCCGGATAGGAATCAGTCCGTCATCACCCGCGCCTTTGGCGCCGGTTTGGCCGGCAGCGGCCGGATTATTGCCATAATGAGCGCCGTAGGCAATGGCCCCGGCCACTACCACACCGATAATTCCTGTTATCACTAGTTTGACTGTTTTACTACTTGCCATCAGAATATACCTCCCATTACTTTTAAAGTTGGTTTGCGGGACGACGATCAGTATTCAGGCGCATTTTCTTTCCAGATAATCACTCTCCGTTCCAGTTCTGAAAATAGATAGTTAAGCGACAGTCCGAGGATGGATATTGTGACTGTAGTGGCAAATAACTTGGGTATCTGATAGTTGTTTTGGGCATTGAACACTAGCCAGCCCAACCCGCTGCTGGCCCCAATCATCTCGGCGGCAATCAGCATAAAAAAAGCGGTATTACAACTGGTCTTCAAGCCATGAAATATGCCGGGAGACGCCGCCGGCAGCACAACCTTGAAAAACATGTCGGCAGCCTTTACCCCCATGGAACGGGCGGATTTCACCAATAACTCATCTACACTTTTCACACCGGTAATCGTGTTGAGCAGAATGGGCCATAAACATACCCAAAAAATCATGGATACCTTGGATATTTCGCCGATGCCAAATAGTAAAATAAATACCGGAAATAACGAAAAGGGGTTGACCTCCGCTAATAAACGCAGCACCGGTGTCACAATCCGCTCAAATAACCGAAACCAGCCGCCCAGAAAGAATCCCAGGGGAATACCGATAACCGCTGCCAGCACAAACCCCAGCACGGCCCGCAGCAAACTGGCCTTGATATGCAGCAGCAAGGTGCCGTCAGCCAGTAAATCCCACAGCGTGCTTACCACAAGTGTGGGCGGTGAAATGAAGGTTTGCGGTACCAGCCCAATCCGGGGAGCCACTTCCCAGATAACAAGAAACACGATAATAGACAGATTGTCAAAAATCACTTTTTGCAACAACGGCAGTCCCTTTTCCCTGATACCTCCTGCTCTGATTTTGCTGCCTGTTTTCTTTAATGTTGCTTCCATATTGCTCCCTCCTCCATTTACGGCAATTATTAACTTTCCTGTTTGGAAGCTGGTTTCCAGTCAATCAGAAGATCTTCCAGATAATGCAGTACATAGGTGATTGCGGCACCCAGAACAGCAATGCTGATGACGCCCGCAAAGAGTCGCGGAATAACACCGTTGACAGCTGAGTTGTGAATCAGCCAGCCTAAGCCGGCGCTGGCGCCAATGACCTCCGCCGCCATCAGCATAAGAAAGGCGTGGGTTGCGCCGGTACGCACCCCGGTAAAAATAACCGGCGCCGCTCCGGGCAGAATTATTTTCCAAAAGATAATGGCTCTGCTGGCGCCCATTGAGCGGGCGCTTTTAATAAATAAAGGATCAATTTGCTTGATGCCGGCGATGGTGGTAAACAACACCGGCCAAATGCTCGACCAGAAAATAATGCTGACTTTGGCCCCTTCCCCAATGCCAAAAAATAAGATAAATATGGGAAACAACGAGAAGCCGTTAATTTGTCCCAGCATGCGCAGCAGAGGGCGCAACTGGCGGGCCAGTTGCGGATAGACTCCGCCCAGGAGAAAACCGCCGGGTATACCAATACCTACCGCCAATGCCAGCCCAATCAAGGTTCGCTGCAGACTGGCCGCCATGTGCAAAAATATGCTGCCATCTGCGGCCAGCGCCCCTAAGGTTTGCAACACCACCGATATTGGCGGGATAAACTGTCCGTCGATAACGCCAAGCCGCGGCAATATTTCCCACAGGGCAAAAAAGGCCACAATGCCTGACACATTAATCAACCGGTCCTGCACTTGTTTAAAATAAGCAATCATCGTATCATCCTTTCCTGTTCGACCCTATCTATTGGGATCTGACGAATCAGATCCGGAAAAATGGAAGGCCACAAGAAATAGCTGACTATTCCCGTGGCCTTCAGTTTCTTCACTGATCAGCCCCTACAGCAGGGACAAGCAATCATAAGATTGGAAACAATCCTATATAAAAAGGCCGGTAAGATCACCCGGTTTACGGGGTGTATCCTGCCAGCCTTTGGTTTAACAACCAATCAGCATGTTAACTTTTCCCTCAACAGCCCGCAGCCGGCTCCTCTTTCCAGCGGGTGACCCTCTTTTCGATGGCTACCAGCGTATAATTTAGCAGCAGCCCCAGCATCGACATGGTAATGATCGCCGCATACATGTTGGGAATCTGGTATTTCACCTCGGCGTCATACAACAGAAAGCCCAGACCGGCATTGGCCCCGATCATCTCGGCTGCGATCAGAATCAGAATGGAGGTGGTGGCGCTGAGCCGGATACCGGTAAATATGGACGGTACAGAGGCCGGGATAACCACTTTGATAAAAATCTTTAAAGGCGAAGTTCCCATCGACCTGGCGGCTTTGACTAACAGCGGGTCTACATTTTTGACGCCGGCAATGGTATTTAACAATATCGCCCACTGCACCCCCCAGAAGATAATGGCCACTTTGGATATCTCGCCTATACCGAACAGCAGGATGAAAACTGGAAACAAAGCCAGGGTCGATGTCTGCCGGAACGTCTGCAGTAACGGGTCAATAAAATTTTCAAAGTTTTTAAACCAGCCGATAATGAGTCCCAGGGGGATGGAGATGATAAGTCCCAAACTGAAGCCGATAATGGAACGGCGCAAACTGACGGCAATATGCTTGAACAACTCGCCGCTGGCGATTAAATTGCAAAAGGCGGTAAATACTTTGGAAAACGGCGGCAGAAAAACAGGATCTGCCAAGCCGATCCGCGGCGCAGTCTCCCACAGCAGTAAAAAAAGTCCGATAGCCAAAAAACGGTAAGCACCGCCAAATATCCGTTTAGCCCATTTCGCCAGTACCACTTGTTTCAATCCAATCACTCCATATCAGGTATTCTCCAAATAATATAAAAAGGCCGTATCCCTTGATAAAGGGACACAGCCTCCAGTTCTCTGACCAGTCAGCAATGATTCTAAATTTGTATTTGAAGTTCATTGTACATGAGCAGGTTATAATTGTCAATATAAATTCAAAATACGGTAGGCTTGTGCTGTTAGAAACCGCATTTCACCAACGCCTGTTTAAGATCATTGATAATGTCTTCCGGCGCTTCCAGGCCGATGCTGAAGCGCAAATGGCCATTTTGAAATTCCGGCGGATAAAAATGATTTCTTTCATCATCAGGCCCGACATAGACGATTAAGCTCTCATCATGGCCGATAGACACGGCGGGAACAATCAATTCCAGCGAATTGACAAACTGGTTGTGCGTAGCTGTATCGGCCTTTAGTCCAAAAGCCATGACGCCGGAAAACATACTCATTTGTTTTTTGGCAATGTCGTGCTGCGGATGGCTGGCAAGGCCCGGATAGGCGACAAAAGCTACGGCCGGCTGCGCTTCCAGAAACCGGGCAACAACAAGGGCGGTTTCACTATGCTGTTTCATGCGCAGCGGCAGCGTTACCACCCCGCGCATAATAAGCCAGGCGTTAAACGGACTGATGACTCCGCCGAGATTTACCATCGCCTGCCGCTTTATTTTATCAATGAGTTCGGTGCCGCCAATTACGGCGCCGCCCATAGCATCGCCATGGCCGTTGATATATTTGGTCAGGCTGTGAATAACCAGATCGGCCCCCAGCGCCAGCGGCTGCTGCAGATAAGGTGAGGCAAAGGTACTGTCCACCGTAAGTAAAGCCCCTACCGAGTGTGCCAGCTTGCCGATCTCGGCAATATCACTGACCCGGGTGGTCGGATTGCCCGGTGTTTCAATATGAATTATTTTGGTATCAGGCCGCAAGGCCTGCCGGACGGCTGCTAAATCAGCCGTGTCGACCAGACTTGTTTCGATGCCGTATTTGGCGGGAAAATACTCTTGCAGCAGCCGGTATACGGCTATGTAGGATACATTGGAGCAAATGATGTGAGCGCCTTGCTCCAAAAAAGTAAAAAATACCCCGGCCAAAGCCGCCACCCCGCTGCCTAACACCACGCAGTCCTCCCCGCCCTCCAGCGCCGCCAGCTTTTCCTGTAAATAGATCTGGTTGGCCGAGGTGTTTCTGGTGTAAACCAGCTGATTGGGATCACTCCAGTTAAGCGTCGAGGCATCTGCCGGCAGCCGGTAGCTGTTGGCCATGGTAAGCGGCCGCCGGATGGCGCCGGTTTCTTTGTCAATGCCATTACCGGTATGGACACATTTGGTCCGGAAGCTGAATTTCTTGCTGTCAGTCATGTGGCATGTCCCTCTTTTCCAATGTTTTTTACAAACAGCAGCCTTGCTCCTAAACAATAGAAAAAGACTGAAGCGCAAACCGATAGTGCTATCGTTTGGCCTTCAGTCTTCTGATCAACCTGTAACAAGAACAGCATACCATTTTTTACCGGAAAATTCAATGGTGGTCGGGCAGAATCTCCGCCGGGCTGACCTCATCGCAAATTTTTTTGTCGGTAAGCCGTGATGGTTTCGCCGCCCATCCCCCAATTATCCACATCGACTTCATCAATCACGACAACGGTTGTTTGCGGAGGCTTGCCTAAGATGTCTTCCAATAATTTTGTCGTACCTTTGATGAGCTGCTCTTTTTGCTCTTTGGTGGCGCCTTCTTTGGTTATTTTAATGTTAACATAGGGCATATTGATTCCTCCCCCTTTTAATCGATAATCCGCTTAGCCGGCCGCCGGATACCAGGCTGAATCCGGCCTGGCTATCCGGCCCGGAAAAAGCTTATAAATATGGATTCGCGACGGCAGTCCCGCCTCCTCCTTCATACTTGAACAAAACTTTTCCATATACCGCGCCTTTAACCTGCCGATAACTGCTGGCCGTCGCTGCCTCATTATGCTTCTTGTTCATTTTGCCGGCGGGTGAGCCAGACCAGCAGGGCGCCGGTAAGCCCCAGCAGACTGCCGATAATGGTTGAGAAAAATGCCGTTTTGCTGCACGCCCCGCCATGCCCGCAAATGCCGATAGCCCACGGTTGCGGCAGTATGGCGACAATAATGCCCAGCAACAAGAGGATAAAACCGCTTAAAGTCCGGGCTTCCGCAGTCTTTAATACCAGCAGGGCCGCAGCGACGATGAGTGCCAGGAGCGAAATAAGAAATTCAGCCTGATAGGCATAATGGCATTGCATGGGATTTCCCTCGGCGCTAACGCCGTTGCAGATAGGAATTACCCTGGGCAGCACCAGCAGTATGGCGCTCAAGAGAATTGCGCTCCAGGACAGTGTTTTATAGCCTGTCAAATTGACCACTCCTCACATATTTGTTATACCGGCAGGTTATCAGCCGAATGCAGCGGCAGCACAGAATGGGTTTTCTGGTGCTGCTGGCCGTCATGATCATGCTGCCGGAAAGGGGTCCGGTTTACCCCGCTGTACAAGATCCCAAGCCCTACTAAAAAAACAATAAGCGCACCGGTCAGGAATTTATCCAAGCTCATGGTTGCTTCCTCCTTACTCCTGCAGATTTCTGTCAATAAAGAAAACACGGCTTGCGCCGAGCCTTTGGCGAAAGCGTAAGCCGATGTTGCCCTTATCCAGGCGAAAGTTATACTTTCTATCAGGATAACCAAAAGCCGGAGAGTCCCCTGGGACACTCCGGCCTTTAGTTGCCACTAATCAGCCCAACCAGCTATTATCCGGCCAAGCCTAGCAGCCGGCGGGAAAGCCGTACGGCATCGGCCGCATTGACGGCGTAACCGTCGGCGCCAATCTTGTCGGCAAAACTTTGGGAGATGGGACCGCCGCCGACAATAACCTTGTGATTGTTTTTAATGCTCTCTTGCTCTAAAAGCCTGATGACTTCGGCCATACCATCCATGGTGGTCGTCATCAGTGTCGCCACGGCAATGATATCGGCGTTAATTTCTTTGGCTTTATCGACAAACGCCGCCGGGGCAATATCCCGGCCTAAATCATGGACATCAAACCCGGCCGTCTCCAGCATGATTTTTACCAGGTTCTTGCCGATATCATGGGTATCGCCCTCGACAACCCCGATAACCACTTTGCGTTTTTCGCCCTGCTCGTCAACCTTGAGATGGCCCTTCAGCACCCCCAGCCCGGCATACATGGCATCCGAGCATAGCAAGAGCTCGGGAATAAAATACTCTTCTTCCTCGAACAGCTTGCCGGCCCGGTCCATACCGTCAGACAAGCCTTTTTCCACGGCCTCATAGGCATCAATCTGGCTGGCGACAATTTCCTCAGACAGACTCACTGCTGCCTCTTCGTCCATATCTACCACAGCATCGGATAGCTTCTTAAATAATTCTTCCTTGTTTACCGACATGTCAAGCCCTCCTCTTGTTTGTTACACGAGACCAAGTCCGAAATGCTCTTCCTGAATCTTCTCCTGCGGAGCAATGTGAATAAATTCAGCCGGGTCCCAGGGACCGTTAACCAGTTTGTTCAGATAGGCTTTATTTCCCTGCACCGTCTCATGGCGCAGCGCAAGCAGCCCGGCCAGTCGCTGTGATTCGCTGATACGTTCCGCTTCCTGCCGGCAGCCGGTATGAATAAAAAGCACCCGCCGGTAGCTGTCGTACATCCGGGCCAGCAGACGGAGCGCTTTTTGCTCGCCATATTTAGCCATAACCCGCTGATGCTCGGCCAGGATATTCCTTTCGGTAAGCATCCAGCCACAGCTTACGTAAAAAGTGCCTCTTTCTTCCCGGCTGAACTGCTCAAACCGCTGGCAGGAGCCCAAGAGGAGCGGAATGCAATCGTGGACACGCGGCAGGATGAGCGGGCAGTCAGGGGCCGCAAGTTCTTTGGCTGCACCGCCGCACAGACCAAAGGCCAGAATGATTTTTTGGTAGCCGTAAGACCGGCTGAGCAGTTTTTGCAGTTCCTGATGTAACTTTTTGGGTCGGGAATGAAGCCCCATCGACACAAACTCATATTCGACCGTTGCTTGCGGCGCAATACTGAGCAACTCTTCCTGCATAACTTCACAGGCAATGATTTTGACGGTCATGAAGCTTCGGCCGCAAAGCCCCGGTCGACCTGCAGGAATGCTTTCACGTTGGCCAGCGGCACACTGGGCGGAATATCGCAGCCCGGCATGAGAATATAGTTGGCGGCCCGGCCGGCCTGCCTGATGCATTGCTTGGCGGCCTGAACGACCTCAGCCGGGGTTTTATCTTTTAACAGCACCGGATTTACATTGCCGGCCAGCGCCGTTTTGCCGTCCAGAATACGCTGGGCCAGCGCCAGATCCACCTTGTAATCCACTGATAACAAATCAATCTGCAAATGCGGCACAAGCGCCAGACGGTCTTTGATATTCCCGCAAATATGCAGTGTAGTGTAGGCGCCCTGCGCTTGCAGCCGTTCAGCCGCCTTGCCGATATAGGGCGCCACAAATTCCTCGAAATGCGCCAGCGAAATCAGGTCGCCGGAAGCAGTTGGCTCAGCGATGGAAAGAATGCCGGCGCCCGCTTTAATGGCGGGTGCCAGGTAAGCGACACATACCTCGGTCATGACCGCCAGCAAGGCATGAATGGCGGCTTTATCCTGATATAAGCCTCGCATCAGCTTTTCCACACCATAAAACTGCCCGGCCAGGGTAAAAGGTCCCCAGCTGGATGTACCGACCAGCACGGATTGGCCGATTTGCCCGTCAACCTGAGCAATGA
>JAEZQV010000321.1 GCA_023441125.1 Bacillota bacterium | reverse complement strand
AAATATGTTTCAGCACGGCCCTTTGCTGCCGCTAGACCGCCAGCTCCCCGACAGCTGCCAGTATTGTGGCTGCCGAATGCTCGAAAGCGGCGTTTTCCGACGGCGACATGGAAATGTCAAGAACGGGTCCGGCTCCTTGCCTGCCTACCAGGGTAGGCAGGCTGACGACGGTTTTATACTTGCTGTTATACGTGGCCACCGGCAAAACCTGCCGGCTATCCTTGACAATGGCTGCCAGAATGGCGCAGGCGGAGGCGGCGGGTGCATAAACCGTGCCTCCTTTTAAAGTAATAACCTGACTGGAAGCCGACAGTACCTCGTCGCTGATGCGTTTGACGGCGGCTTCATCATAATTAGGCACATTCGCCAAGGGAATGCCTTTGAGGGTGATATTGGAAGTTAAAGGCACCATCGTTTCCCCGTGCTCACCGACAACATAGGCGGCAAGATCACGGGCATCCACCTGAAACTGACGGGCAAGATAAGAACGGTAGCGGGCCGTATCCAAAACGGTTCCCATGCCGATTACCCGTCCGGCCGGCAGGCCCGAGACCTGATAAGCCAAATGCGTCATAACATCGAGCGGATTGGTAATCATCAATAGTATACACTGGGGACTGAGGGCCACTACTTCTTTGACGATACCGGCGATCAGGCTGGCATTACGGGACAAAAGCATCACCCGCGGCTCATCGGCCCGCCGGGGAATACCGGCGGTGATTACGACAATATCGGAATTGGCGGTATCCTGGATTTGACCGTGACGGATGCGGGCTTGGGGACAAAAGGCCTGGCCCTGCAGGATGTCAAGGGCTTCGCCGTGCGCCTTGTCCGCGGAAACGTCTGTTAGCACAATTTCCTGTGCCAGTCCCTGTAAGGCGGTTGTATAAGCGGTGGCCACGCCGACCTTGCCGCTGCCGATAAAGGAAATTTTCATAATTATATTCCTCCCGTTTCGTTATTTTTTTGCTGAAGCCGCTGCAGAATTTCCTGGTCGCGGCAAAAGGCTTCGTACCGTTCCGGCCCGATCTGACCGACTAACAGGTTGACAATGATATCATGGCGGACATATTCCTTGGTGACCAATACCAGGGAAGGCGTCTTGGTCCAGACACCGGTAGAATTCTCTTCCTTGCTTAATCTGCCAATAACGACTTCGGTGTCATCGGCAATTATGGTGCAAAGTCTGGAACCGACCCGCTGGTAAACATTCCGGCTGCATATTTCTAAATTGACGGTACGGCTGGCAATAACCTCGCATTCGCCAAAAGTAGCGGCAACAACATATACGCCCCGTTTTACGGCGGCTGCCAGACCGGAATTGAGCACAGGAACCTGTTCCGGCCACAGCGAGGCATATACCTCGGTTTTGGCCCGGCTGATTAATTCACTGATTTTAGCATTGATGCCGTCGGTTCCCTGCAGGTTCCAGGTCAGATCAAACGCATCCATGGGCGGGATAAAGGCCAGGTCGCTTAACAGCGATTGAATGTTTTTTTGCATGTCTGCCTCCATGCGCGAAAACAGGATATCCGGCTGGACAGGATAGTAAAGAACCGGCTCGCACTGGCTGTCCAGTACAGCGCCGCGGTTTTTTAATTTGGCCAGTACCTCGTAAATCTTAGAGGGGGGGATTTGCGACAGCTTGCTTATTTCATACCCGTTGGCCGGAAACCGCCGCAGCAATGCATAATAGGCTTTGGCTTCATAGGCGCTGAAACCAAGTGATTCCATTTTTTTTAAAACATTCATAGCTAATCACATCCCTTTGCTATATACTACTATGGTAGTGTATAGGGAGCAATATTCACTACTAGTGAGTGAATAAAAAAATATAAATTATTTTCGGGACAGAAAATCATCAGCTTATAAAATGGGCAAAATGGCTTACATATAGAGAGCAACATGATAAAATTTAGCTATACAGGCAGGCTTGCGACTATTTCGCATAGTTTTCCCACCGGAATAAAACAATGATACTACCTTGGAGGCTTGGACATGATTAAGATCCTGTTATTTGCGCCCTATCACGACTGCAAGCGGTATGCCGATGAAGTGTTCGCCGAGTTTGGTGAAACAGACGTAATTTTGGAGACTATTTATGCTGTAGGCGTAAAGTTTATGGAAAAACAGCATTTTAACTGTGACGCCATAATTGCACGGGGGGTAACCGCCTCTGCGCTGCAGTCCGCCTACCGGCATATTCCGGTGATTGATCTGCCGGTTACCGGTTATGATATGATTCATGCGATAGATCAATGCAAACAGCGGTACAATGCCAAAAAGATTGCTGTCATCGGCTCGGATTCCATGATCTATGGCGTCGAAAATGTGGCTTCCGTCCTGGATATAGATATTACCTGCTATCCTGTCGAGCGCGAAGAAGACGCCGAGCATTGTGTCCGGGAGGTGCTGGCTCAGGCTTATGACGCCGTCATCAGCGGGGCCATGGCGGTGGAAATTGCCCGCAGTCAAGGCCTGAATGCCGTCCTGGTGGCCTCCGGCAGGGAGGCCGTATTCCAGGCTATTCAGGAAGCCGTCCGTACAGCGCGGGTGGCTAAGCAGAAACAGGAGGAAGCTGTCCGCATCAAGGCCATTATGGATTACGCCTACGAAGGCGTGGTAGCAATCGATGAAAAAGGCCTGATCACTGTTTTTAACCGGACGGCTGAACATATCATGAACGTGCCGGCCGCAGCGGCGATCGGCCGGCCGATTAAAGAGATCCTGCCGCATACCGGGCTGCTCAGGGTACTGGCCACCGGGAAGGAAGAACTGAGTGAATTGCAAAAGATCAATGGGATTATGGTGGCCAAAAACCGGGTGCCGGTCAAAATCAAAGAGCGGGTGGTGGGGGCGGTGGCTACCTTCCAAAACGCCGTAAAAATTCAGGAACTCGAAGGGCGCATCCGGGAAAAAATATATTATAAAGGGCTAACTGCCAAATATTCTTTTCAGGATATCGTGGGCAGCAGCCAGGCTATCTGCGAGACAGTGGCGATGACTAAAAAATACAGTAAGGTTGACTCCAATATTTTGCTCAGCGGCGAGACGGGCACAGGCAAAGAATTGATGGCGCAAAGCTGCCATAATCAAAGTGAACGGCGGCGGGGGCCGTTTGTGGCGGTAAACTGTGCCGCCCTGCCGGAAAATCTTCTGGAAAGTGAATTTTTCGGGTATGTTCAAGGGGCTTTCACGGGTGCGGCCAGGAGCGGCAAACCCGGTTTATTCGAACTGGCCCACCAGGGCACGATTTTTCTGGATGAAGTTTCGGAAATTCCGCTGAAACTGCAGGGCCGGTTATTGCGGGTCCTGCAGGAACGGGAAATTATGCGGCTGGGGGATGACCGGGTGATTCCCGTCAATGTCCGGGTTATATCAGCCACCAATAAGGACTTAAAGCAGCTGGCGGCCCAGGGGGATTTCCGGCTGGACCTGCTGTACCGGCTGGATGTGCTGCATTTAAGAATCCCGCCGCTGCGTGAACGGAAGGGCGATATTTCAGTACTGTTCAATCATTTTATCGCCATTTATAATAACAAGTTTTCTAAAGACATTCAGCAACTGGCGCCTGACGCCGCCGTTTTGTTGAACGAATACGCCTGGCCGGGAAATGTGCGGGAACTTGGCAATATCTGTGAGCGGCTGGCTGTTTTGGCGGAAGGACCGGTAATCCTGAAAAAGGATGTCTTAAAGGTATTGGATTTAGCAGCAAAACCCGTCAGGGCAGGGCAGCCCGGCCGGGATAAAACGGCGCCTAAAGCTGCTGGCGTAGACAAGGCAGCCATTCAGCGGGCGTTGCTTGAAGCCGGCGGCAACAAAACCAAAGCGGCTGAGGCTCTGGGAGTGAGCCGGACAACGTTATGGCGCAAACTGACAGAGTAAATGCTGAGTAAAAAAACAGCGTTTCGCAACACTGTTTCGTGGAACGGTTAACGGTCCTGCTTGCAACAGATAATATTGAAACCACCGGAACAAGCACGCGATTTACGGCTTTTCCCGGTGGTTCTTTTTTGGCACGGAATTTGCTTGTTAAGTAGCATGTCAAAGTAAACCAGCCTGTGGGAGGTGTTGCGCGGCCGTTTTGAACTGTGACTATTTAATCATGTAAGGGGAGGATGCAGTAATGTCGTTAGCCGTAATTTCGCTCATTGCGCTT
>JAEZQV010000302.1 GCA_023441125.1 Bacillota bacterium | reverse complement strand
CCCCCTGGTCCCAAGCCAGGTACTCTACCAAACTGAGCCACGCCCCGTAGTCACAAAATATATTATACTGATATTTTAATTGTTTGTCAAGCAAGTACTTTCAGGTATTTTTTACTGCTGCCAGCTGGCCAGACGACGCTGGCAGCAGTATGTATTTTCCTATATTTCGCGGTATTTAGCCTGACCTTCCATATAGAAGTTCCGGCCTTCACTGTCGATAACGACAATGGCCGGGAAGTCTTCCACCGTCAGGCGGGCCAGCGCTTCCGACCCCAGATCTTCGTAGGCTATGACCTCATATTTCTTAATTGCTTTGGCAATCAGCGCCGCCGCTCCGCCGGTGGCGGCGAAATAGACAGCATCATGCTTTTTCATGGACTCGACTACCTCGGCTGAACGATAGCCTTTGCCAATCATCCCGCGTACGCCTTGCTCAAGCAGCCGCGGCGCATAGGCATCCATACGGCCGCTGGTGGTAGGGCCGGCGGAACCGATGGCATGTCCGGGCTTGGCCGGCGTCGGACCGACATAGTAAATGATTTGATCCTGGAAATCAACAGGCAGTTTCTCGCCGGCTGCTAAAGCCTCTACCATGCGTTTATGGGCGGCATCCCGGGCCGTATAAATAGTCCCGCTGATAAGGACAAAATCGCCGGCTTTAAGGTTGCGGGCTTTGTCCGCAGTGAGCGGAGTAACAATCTTAATCATTTCTTCCATTGCCAGTCCCCCCTACAATTCCACTTCGGCATGACGGGTGGCATGACAATTAATGTTGATGGCCACCGGCAGTCCGGCAATATGGGTTGGGTAATACTCGACATTAACAGCCAGGGCGGTTATCCGGCCGCCCAGTCCCTGCGGACCGACACCGGTCTTATTCACCAGTTCCAGCAGTTCCTGTTCCAGCTTGGCGTATTCAGGCTGGGAACTGCGCTGATTTATCGGGCGCAGGAGGGACCGTTTGGCCAACAGCGCGGCCTTTTCCATGGTGCCGCCAATGCCAATCCCCACAACAATCGGCGGACAGGGATTGGAACCGGCGTTAAAAATGGTGTCGACGACAAATTTCTTGATGGCCGGCAGACCGTCAGCCGGTTTAAACATCTTCAGGGCACTCATATTTTCACTGCCAAAGCCTTTAGGCGCCAGCGTGATCTTCACCTTATCACCAGGCACAATGGTCGTGTGCAGCACTGCCGGCGTATTATCGCCGGTATTTTTGCGGTTAAACAACGGTTCGGCCACCACCGATTTCCGTAAATATCCCTCGGTATAGCCTTGCGCTACACCGGCATTAACGGCTTCTTCCAGACTGCCGCCGGTAAAGTGTACATCCTGGCCGACTTCCATAAAAATAACAGCCATACCGGTATCCTGGCAAATCGGCACTTGTTCATCCCGGGCAATACAGGCATTCTCCACTAATTGGCCAAGAATGGCCCTGCCCAGCGGGGACTCCTCCCGTTCCCGGCCAGCCTCCAGCGCTTGGCGGATATCATCCGACAAATAGTAATTTGCATCGACAGCCAGCTTGGCGACAGCAGCCGTAATCTGGGAAACTTCTATGGTACGCATTTTTCCTCCTTCTAGCGATTGCGAGCCACCCGTTCAGCCGTTTTTCGCCTGATTTCCTCCGGGTCGACCTTAATCCGGGCCACACCGGTCTCCATGGCCGCCTTGGCCACAGCGGCCGCCACGGCCGGCGCCACTCTGGGGTCAAAGACATCGGGAACCACGTGGTCTTCTTTAAGTTCGCTCTCCGGAATCAGATTGGCGATCGCATACACAGCGGCAAGCTTCATTGCTTCATTAATTTGGCGGGCCCTAACGTCCAGGGCCCCCCGGAACAATCCGGGAAATACAGTTACGTTATTAACCTGATTAGGCGCATCCGAACGCCCTGTTCCGGCTACCCGGGCCCCTGCGGCCTTGGCTTCTTCATAGCTTATTTCCGGCACAGGATTGGCCATGGCAATAATGATTGGATCCGGGTTCATATTTTTAATCATTTCTTTGGTAAACGCGCCGGGGGCCGATACCCCGATTAACGCGTCGGCATATTTGGCGACAAAGGCCAGATCTCCTTCCAGCTTGGTAAGATTGGTGACCTTGGCCAGTTCGGTCTGTATCCGGTTCAGCCCCGGCAGTCCTTTGTACAGGGCACCATGGACATCTGCCATAATTACATTTTTCGCGCCGGCGCTGACCAGCAGGCGGCCAATGGCCGTGCCGGCAGCCCCCACCCCATTGACAATAATTTTCGCAGCCGCCAGCTCTTTTTTTACAAACCGCAGGGCGCCGAGAAGCGCCGACACGGCAGCGATCGCGGTACCGTGCTGATCATCATGGAAGACCGGAATAGCCATTTGTTCTTTCAGGGCATCTTCAATATCATAGCACTTGGGGGAAGAGAAATCCTCCAAATTGATACCGGCAAAGGTAGGCTGCAGCAATTTGACGGTTTCAATGATTTTGTCAGGCTCTTTGGTATCCAGGCAAATAGGTACGGCATCGACGTCACCAAACACCTTAAACAGCGCGGCTTTTCCTTCCATTACCGGCATGGCGGCTTCCGGGCCGATATCGCCGAGGCCCAGCACGCGGGTACCGTCGGATACGACGGCAATCATGTTGCCCCGGCAGGTCAGTTCGAAGGATAAGTCTTTGTTATGCTTGATATCTTTGCATGGCTCGGCAACGCCGGGTGTATAGGCCAAACTCAGGTCATGGCGGGACGATAACGGAACTTTCGCGGCTACCGCCAGTTTTCCCTGATGATCCCGATGTAGTTTCAAAGCTGCTTCACGTATATCCATGCTATATCCCCCTAGATCTATTAGTTGCACTTGCTACCTAATAGAGTAAGCCGATTACGCCCTTTATATGCTACGCCGGCGCGTCAGAAATACCTGCTACAGCTTGTCAGCTGCTAATGCCGGGAAGCACTGGCCTTGATGCTGGCAATTACCGGCTCTGCTGCCGACGAACAGAGGTACTGGTAGGTGGTTGGCGGAACCAGCGCCTTTACAGCTTCCCAGTTATCCTGGCGAATGAATTCCCGTACCTGCGAAGCACTGATAATCTGGCCGTTCACCGCCAGACGCGGCATAACTTCCAAAGCAATGCCATGCGGGGGCAGTATTTCAGCCAATGCTTCATTATACTTTAAGGTCGTGGCGCAATAAGGCTCTTCACCGACATAGCGGCGGTTAATGCCAAGCGCGGGGGCAATATAGCGGGCAAAAATACCGGCGTCAAGCTGCGTCTGCGCCTGAATAGCGGCCTCGCCCTTGGTAAAGTAGGCTGGAAAGGTGGCGGTGGAGATAATATACTTCCCGGCCGGCAGGATCAGCAGGTTTTTAAATTCCGCCAGCCCCTGGCGCACAAGCCGAATGCGCACCGCAAACGGAAACAGGGACCGTTCCTCACTGACAACCAGCACCACAACCGCCGCGTTTTCAGCACTGGCTTTGGCAATGACGGCTTTGTGCCCCAACGTAAAAGGGTTGCAGTTAACCACCAGGGCCGCTCTTGGCCCTGGTGGCAGCACTCCGGCCTGCCCGGCTATTTCCCGGCAATATTCCTCAATCGAACCAAGGCCGGCTTCCAGGAGAACGGCATGGGGTTCGGCCCGGGCGATTTCCCTGAAGCCCAGGGCGGTAAACATGGGGGCGGCGGTGGGTTTTGTGTAAATAAAATAATGGTAAATACCGCGCTGGCCAGCCTGCTGCATAAGCTGACTGACCACATTGGCCGTCAGCCCTTCCCCCTGCAAGCGGGGCGAAACGGCAATATTGCGCAACACTTCGCCGGCCAGCGAACCGGTGGCGATGATCTCCTCAGCCTGATAAAAGGCTACGGTATAGTCAACAGCCCCGTCAAAAGTCAGCTCGAAGCCGGCGAGAAACTGCCTGACAGCCGCCACTTCCCGGCTGCTGTCCAGATTGATCTCTCTTATTTCATAGTTGCCCCACATACCCATGCCTCCTGTTTACGCCGATACTGATTGTAAAAAGAGATTGTCACGCGGTAGCCGCAGGCACAAAGGGGCATCCCCTGTGAATCTACAGTAACCGGCGGTGAACAATCTCTTATTTCGTCTATCCTACCTGCCTTACCACATCAATCACGGTGCCGTCACGATATTCAACGACCGCGACAATCTTGTCCTGGGTCGTGATCCTCGCCGGCACACCGGCTATCTTTTCAGCCAGTTCTTTTAACTCGGCCACACTCTTAAGCGGCAATCCCGCCGCCTTGAATTGCTCATATAAGTCGGTCCGGCGCGGATTGACAGCCACGCCCCGTTCGGTTACCAGCACATCCACCGTCTCGCCCGGAGTGGTGGCCGTGAGAACCTTATCCATGATAATCGGCAGCCGGCCGCGCAGCAGATTGGCTACTACAATGGTAACCTTAGCGCCGGCAGCCGCATCACTGTGGCCGCCCGAACCGCCCATAATCACCCCGCTTGAGCCGGTAACGACATTCACATTAAAATCGGTATCAATTTCAGTAGCGCCCAATACCACTACATCCAGTTTATTGACGGCTGCACCCAGATTAAAGGGGCTGGCATAGAAGTCGGCACCCACCTCCAGGTGATTGGGGTTGGCAGCCAGCGAACGCACAGCCTCCAGGTCAAACCCCTGCACGTCAATCAGCTTTTTAAACAGCCCGGCTTCCAGCATTTCCACCATATAGCCGGTGATGCCGCCTAGCGCAAAGCTGCCGGCAACGCCGGCCTCGGCCATCATCTGCCGGACGTAGTGGGCCGCAGCCAAAGATGCGCCGCCGGCCCCGGTCTGGAAAGAGAAGCCGTCTTTAATAAGGCCGGCCGCCTGAATGGTCTTGGCTGTGATTTCGGCAATTTTTAGCCCGACGGGATCGCGGGTTATCTTGGTTGTACCAGAGACAATACCCTTTGGATCGCCAATGGAGTCCACTTTAACAATATAGTCCACCCTGGTCTGGGGGATCGATATGGGTGAAAGCGGATACGGCACCAGGTGATCGGTAATAGCCACTACATGCTGGGCATATTGCGCGTCCGGTATGGCATATCCCAGCGAGCCGCAGGCCGCCGGACCGTCCACACCGTTCAGGTTGCCGTAATCGTCGGCTGTTGGCGCGGCAATAAAGGCAACATCGATCTTCAACTGGCCGCACTCGATCGCCCTGGCCCGGCCGCCGTGAGTTCTCAGCACAACCGGTTTGGGAAATACGCCGTGCGACACGGCTTCCGCCACCGGCCCGGACATATAGTTGGTGTCGAGCCCGGTTACCACACCGGCTTTTACATGCTCCACCAGGGGGGCATGCACCGGAAACACCGAGCTTAAGGCCACGGTGAGATCTTTTATGCCCAGTTTGGCGGCAACCGCCAGTACCATATTGACAACATCGTCACCATTGCGTAAATGATGATGAAACGACAAGGTCATGCCGTCGGAGACTGGAATGCGTTTAAACACGGTTGCCAAATCTGCCACCAGTTTTTGTTCACCGGGTAAAATCCGTTTAACCCCCGGAGCCTGGCGCAGCATAGCGGGCGCGGTGGCAAATGCGCCGCCAAAAGGCCTTACCTGTCCATATCCTTCAATGTATTCAGGCAGGCTGCGGCCCAGGGAATTTGTTAATTGCTTCATGTTAAGCCTCCTCTGCCAGACCCAGCAAGCGGGCCAGATACAAGATGCGCTCCGCCCTGGCGACAATCGGCGCATCGACCATTTTACCGTCCAGTGAAGCTACGCCCGAGCCTTCGGCCTCCGCTTTACGGATGGCTTTAATGACCCGCGCCGCCCACGCAATATCCTGGCTGGAAGGGTTAAATACCTTATGTATGTCGTCAAGCTGACGCGGATTTATCGATAATTTGCCCTTGAACCCCAGCCGCTTGGCCAGTTCGGTATCGGCCAGCAGGCCCGCCCGGTCATTGACATCGGTAAACGGGGTATCGACTGACTGGATACCGGCAGCGGCGGCGCTGTTGACCACGGTTGTCCGGGCGCTGAAAATCTCAGTGCCTTCTTTGGTCCGTTTGGCACCAAGCGCTGCGGTATAGTCTTCTGCGCCAAACGCCAGCGCAACCACCCGGCCATCAGCCTTGGCAATCCGGTATGACTCGGCGATACCGGCGGGAGTTTCCAGCAAAGCAATAAGTTTAACAGGCGTTTGCCCCGGTTGCTCGGCAGCGGCAACCTGGCGGGCTACCTCGGCGATATCCTCCGGCCGCTCCACTTTGGGTACCAGCAGCGCATCCGGGCGGCAGGGCACAATGGCCTTAATATCCTGGCAGGCAAACGTGTCCAGCGGATTAATGCGCACCACTTTTTCACTTGTACCATAATCCACTGTTTTCAGCGCCTGGGCTACCAGGAGACGGGCGGCATCCTTTTCCTGGGGGGCAACGGCATCTTCCAGATCAAGGATAAGCGCATCGGCGCCAAACACACCGCCGTTTTGCAACATGCCCGGATTATTTCCCGGCATAAACAACATCGTCCGGCGTAAGTCCATTAGATCAGCTCCTCCCGGAGAATAATGCCGGCCCGGGCCAAAGCCGCCAGGGTCCGGGCCTGAATGGTGCAGTCGAGCGCCCCTCTGTCGACCGCTTTAATATATATATCGGTAACATTTTGCCCGGCAAGGACCGCGGCAATTGTCGCCTTAATGGCCTGGCCGTATTGAGCAAGCACAATGCTTTCCAGTTCAAGAACGACGCCGCTGCCTTTTGCGCCGGGCGCCACAGTGATCATAATATCGTTCGATTCCAGCGTGCCGGCCTGAGCCGGTTTGAGTTCATTCATACTAACCTCCTAACAAGCCGTTAACAATTGACGGTATTTAACAGGTTAAAGCCGTCAAGGGTATCCGACTTGGGTCCGACAAGCCCGATAATGAGATAGGTACGGGTCTTGGGATCGTATTTATATTCCGGGATAAGCCGGAAATTTTCAATGTCTTCGGTATTGCGCACATGTGTCCGGGGACCCGAGCAGGCCCAGCTCAAATCGCCAATTTTAATATGGCCCTCGTCGCAATAACTGATGTTGACGCCGTCGTCGATGAGACGCTTCACCTTGCGCTCCACATCTTTTAATTCCGCCGACAATTCGAGCGGATATTCAAGCACAAAGCCATGATGCACATCGCGGTGACGAAACTCCAAAATAGCGCCATAGTCATTGACCAGAATGCGGTTGGTAAGGTCTTCGGCCGTATGGGCCATTTTGCGGAACTGCAGCGTCCTGACGACAACATCGCGTATTTCCTGGGGCACCGGACCGAATACCGTCGGCCTCACTACAATGACCTCGCCGCCAACGCCGATGAGAACATCGGCATTGGTTTTGAGTAAAGGAAACAACAGATCAAAATGTTCAACGATGACCCGTTTGCCATGAGCCAGCGCCTGGGTGACGGCTTCGGCCAAAACATGTATTTGCGTAAACGCCAGTTCAAACCGAATATCCACATGATAGGTATGGCTGGAAAAAAAGCCGCGGTCAATATTCTTTAAGAGCGGCAGCGGCCTGATATTCACGCCGTCATCGTCATTGGTAAGTTCCAGGCCGGGAAACATGCCTTTCACCAGGGACGACTTGCCGGCGCCGGCATCACCGATAATGCCGATCAGGCGGTCCAGCGGCGACAAGTAGCGCTCGCTGAGCTGCTGCCCCAGAATATACATCCGGTTGCGCCCGCGCGGCGCAAAGTAGCTGGAATACATAAGCTGGTCGCCAAGACCAAGCGTAACGGTCGACTTCATAAACGGGTCCTCCTTAGACTCCTGCCATGAAGCCCAGCGGCGATCTTCCGAAAAACGCACCCAGGACTTGCTGTCAGGTTCAAATTAATGTTTACGGGCTTTGCGTACTGCTAAAATACGCTGCATTTCATTATAAACAATCATGTAGCCTTCGTCCACACCCATGCCTGGTTTAGCCAGCATTTGCACCGGCTGGGTGGCCATGGCGACATGGACGCACACTTCAGCCGAACGGTTGGTTTCGTTGCAGGTGCCGCCCTGATAGGCGCCAACCCCTTTTTGCTTGCAATACAGTACGGCTTCAATAATATTATTGATACCGCCCAGGTCCGGCGTTTTAATCTGCAGCATATCGCCGGCGCCTCTGTCGGCAAAGTCTTTGATATCTTCAAAGGTATTGCACCATTCGTCGGCCACAATTTCAACCTTGATATTTTCTTGGTGCAGGCGGGACGTAATTTCGGCCAGTACTTCAATCTGCTTCTCGCGGTCTTCCACATCTACCGGGCCCTCAATACGGAGCGTAAGCGGCGCGGCTGCCTTTTCCAGCTGGCGGAAGTATGCAACGATGCGGTCCACGTCATTGTTGAAGGCCAGGCCAATGGTGCCGTAAACGTCAATATGCAGCACCGGCGCATAGTCGGCGGTGGTTTTGAGTTTAGCTACCCGTTCCCGCAGCCAGCCCACGTATTCAACCAGCAATTCGCCGTTTTCGCCCAGTTTCTCCTTAACATTGTTGATCAGGCCATGCGGTAACACCTCCGCATGCTTGATAATCATCTTATCTACATTATTATAACGGTCATCGCCTGATTGGGTAAAGATGGCTATTTCACGCTCGCTGACCTGGGTATTGTATTCAGCGGCGATCACTTCGCACATCAGCTGTTTTTTCGCTTTGGCCACTGCGTCTAAAATGGCCTGGGTTACGCCATAGCGCAGGGCGGTATGAATGCGTTTGCCGGTTTCGTCGCTGAGATGATCCACTTCTTCGGCCAGCTGCTTGAAGGAATTAAGTTCACGGCCTACCAGACGGGGCTTGATCATTTTTTCAATAACCGGAATAAAGTCTTCAGCCAAAAACAGCGGGTCCCGGCCGCCGGCACCGCTGTACTGAACGGCGGCGCAGTCACCATAGGCGATTTGGCCGTCTTCCAGAATAATCATGACCGATACGGCTTCCCCGGCCTGACGCACGGCTTTGAACCCGTCGGTAATAGGCTGGCCGATATAGGTAAAACCGTCATGGGCGGCGCCGGCCTTAATCGCCCGTTGATCATCAAAATAAAAACCGGTACGTCCTTTGGAACAAACTACATCAACAATTTTCATTATATTACTCTCCTTTATGCTTTAAAATCGTAAACAGGAAACGGAAGCGGACTTAAGCTCTGGCGCCTGGCGATTTCTTGCCAGTTGGCTATCGGCGACACCAGCAAGCAAGCCCACCTCCGTTTCTTTATTGCTTGAGTATTTTCTAATTGCTAAATTAGCGCGGACGTCCTACCAGGTTACCTTTGGAGATGGCGTAAATATCGTCAATTACCATCTGGAAACTCGGTTCGCGGCCTTCTGCCTTGGCGCGCTCCGCGATTTTGTCTTTATGGAATGCAATGAGATCCGGCGTAAACGGCAGGTTGCCTACATCGAACAGACGGACAGCCCCGTTGTTGTCCCGGGCCGGCAGGATTTTATTCAGGCTGAATTTGCTGGGAGCAAACGGCACATCAAGCACACCGGCTTCAAAGGCGCGGACTGAGCCAATGGCGTAGTCACTGCCGCCAAGTTCAAATACTTTATCCAGGATGCAGCGGGTCTCAGCTTTAATAATGTTAATTTCAGCTTCCAGTTCTTTGGTCAGCGGGAAGGCCTGATCCTTAAGCATGTTGATCATTTGCCGGGTTGTTCTTAAGCCCTGGGCATTAGCCTCTTTCGTGGGAATTCCCAGTGCTTCGTGCGGGGTCTTGACAATGACCTTGGTGGCTTTTGCCAGCGCAGCTGTCGCCGCACCCCAGGAAATAACGCCAAAGGCTTTGGCTTCATCTTGCGGGAAACCGCCCATCCACTGATGGAACACCGTAGTGAGAATGCAATCGTTATAGCCATGCTTGACCATATATTCTTCGGCCAGCTGTTCCAGCGCCTTGATCGCGGCAATATCCTGAATCAGGTTACCGCACTGGCCATACCCTAAGGTAATATTCTTAACACCTTGTTCGGCGGCGAGGATCCCCTCAATTACAGCGACAGCATGGGAAACACTGGGCGGTACCAGCGTACCGGTCAGCGGGCCAAACGGCTCACGGTTAATTTCGATGCCATGCTCGGCGTAGATGCCGATCATGCGGTCGCAATACTGCCAGTCATAAATGGTTTTTTCCAAGGAAACGCTTTTTGCGTAGGGAATGTTGTAGGAAATACCGCCGCCCTCGTAGGAAGAATAACCGGCAGCCATGGTAATTTCCCCCAGCAGGCGGGCGTCAGGGGTACCGTGACGCACCTGCAGCGGCGCATCTACGCTCTCAACGACCCGGCGTACGCCGGCTACCCCGTGATTAACGGCCGGGAAGCCATTAAGGAGGGAGCGGCCGGCTTTAAGGCTTTCTTCAATGCCGTTTTGGGCTTCTTTATATTGATTCTGGCGCGTATAGCTGTCAATCGTTGTCGGCAGCAGGTCGGCTTCACCTTCGGTTTTCAGGAAGTTTAAAAGGTTGATATGCTCGTCAATAAGAGCAACACCGGCCCGGGGCTGAGTCAGCGTTTCACCGTTTTTCTTAGCCTTGACCAGCCGTTTGGCAAAATGGCGTTTAGCCGGAATATTTTCATGGTATTTTACGGCTTCTTCAAAGTTTACATCTTTACCGGTCGGCCAATGAGTCAGGACTTCTTGGCGGATGGCATAAAACTCGTCATGAGTCCACTTTTTATTTTTAAGTTCCATGTGGCAAAAGCCTCCTCAAATATTCTCTATTTCTTAACAATGTATTTTCTCATCATGCGTACAGCCACTTCCGGGTATTCTTCACCTAAAAGGCCCATGGCCGACATAATGTAATCTTTATCAATCAAATAATCTGCGTGTTGCGGTTTCAGGATCTGCGGGTTGGTTTCATCAAACACTATGCCGGCCAGAATGGCTTCCGGTTCGGGATTATTGACAATCACCCCGCCGGTGCCAATTACCGTGGTAACCTTGGTCAGGTCTTTGCCGTTTTGCACATAACTGGTGCCCATTGGCGTGAAATAAGTGACCAATTGGCCAACATGGCGGTCTGCGCTGAGCCGGACACACGCTTTGCCCATGGCAATCTCAATCCGGGCTTCGGTTGGCGTCTGCGGCAGATAATCAATATCTGCTTCGACTTTCGCCACATACGCCGTCACTTCGTCCGGCGCAGCTCCGGCGTAGCCGGTAATCAGCTCGGCCCCGGCCGCTTTCAAAAGTGCGCCGGCACTGTAGCGC
>JAEZQV010000292.1 GCA_023441125.1 Bacillota bacterium | reverse complement strand
GGTTCATGCGGTCCGGCACACCGTATTTGCCATAGCGGGTTTTAATAATGGCCGCCGTGGCTTCCAGCTTGTCCAGTATCTGCCAAAACTCTTCCAGTTCCTTGCCGCGAATCCCCATCCCATCGGCCAAATCTTCGGCCGTCAGTGGTTTATAGGCCTCTTCCCGCATAAATGCCAGGATTTTCTCAGCCAAATCCATTCTATTCATCTCCTTTTACGGCAACTATGGCTTTTCCCTCAGCCGTTATTGTCCCGTCCGGCAAAGTAATTTTACCGGCTAGTTCATACATTTTCCCCCGCTGGCCGGTAATCCATCCGCTAACCTGCAATTTTTGCCCGACCGGCGTCGGCTGGCGAAACCGGACTTCCAGTTTGGCCGTTACCGCCGTAAGGCCTTTGGCATACAGATAGCGGGCCATAATTTCGTCCAGCAGCGTACTGACCAGCCCGCCGTGCATGATTCCGTCATACCCCTGATGCTCGGGTCCGGGAATAAAGGTGGTTACATAGGTATTCCCCTCTTCCCGGAACTTGAGTTTAAGTCCGATCGGATTCTGCGGCCCGCAGGCAAAACACCACATATTGTTAATATCGTCCATATCGATGCACCTCATTACTTTTTTAAACCAAAAACTGGCTCATCTCCTGAAAAACATAATCCCGCTCGTTGTCCAGCGTGACGACATGACCGGATTTATTAAGCCAGACAAGCTTTTTCTTACTGCTGCCCAGCCGATTGTAAATGTAGCTGGCACTCTCCGGCACAACGGTATGCTCGGTTCTCGACTGAACTACCAGGGTCGGCACAGTAACTTTGGGCAGCACAGTATCCATTTGCTTTATCAGAGTGAGCAGGCTGGCCAGACTGCTCAAGGGGGTAACATCATAGTTGATTGAATATGCCTGGCCGGCGGTCGGCAGGCGTTTGCGCTTTTTCGTGACAAAGTTGGTAAACAGCCGGTAAACTGGCAGCAAAGGCAGGCGTTTATTGGCTATGTAAATCGGTGTGCTCAGCACAACCAAGCGGTGCAAGCGGTGTTCGCTGGCCAGTTTCAGAGTTAACAGCCCGCCCATGGACAACCCGACAGCAGATACGTCCGCGCATAAACTGGTCAGCAAATGATAGCCGTCTTCAACACTGCCGTACCACTGCGGCCAACCGGTCGCAGCCATTTCTTCCGGGGTGGTTCCGTGTCCCGGCAGTCTTGGCGCCAATACGGTATAGCCCAGATTATTCAGGTATTCTCCGGCCAAGCGCATTTCCGACGGCGCACCGGTAAATCCATGTACCAGCAATACGCCGTTTTTGCCCCCAGGCAGAAAAAAAGGCTCAGCTCCCGGCAAGATGGCCAAAGCGTAATTCCTCCAGTATATGATAGTAATATTCTTTAACAGGTATCAACAATATTATACCATTATCTGCCACATAAAGAAAACACGGCTTATGCTGAGCGTCAGCGAACAAAAGCCGATGTTGCACTTATACCCGGAGCGGTAATAATAAAACGCCAAGCAAATTGCTTGGCGTTTTATTATTTAATATTCTAGAAGAACAGCAGCGGCGCAATGATCAGGGAGATGGTGCCGGCTACTTTGATCAGCGGGTTCATGGCCGGACCTGAAGTGTCCTTGAAGGGGTCGCCTACGGTGTCGCCGATAACGGCGGCAGCATGGGTCGGCGTACCTTTGCCGCCGAATTTACCGGTTTCAATCCATTTCTTGGCATTGTCCCAGGCACCACCGGCATTGGACATAAACAGCGCCAAAAGAACACCGGCGGCGGTAGCACCGGCCAGGAAACCGGCCAGGGCTTTAGCGCCGAGTACAAAACCAACCAGGATCGGTGAACCTACGGCAAAGATACCAGGCAGCATCATTTCACGGATAGCCGCTTTGGTGCTGATATCCACGCAGCTGGCATAGTCAGGACGGCCAGTGCCTTCCATAATACCAGGAATTTCACGGAACTGACGGCGAACTTCGCCAATCATTTCAAAGGCAGCTTTACCAACGGCTTCCATCGTGAAAGCGCACACCAGAAACGGCAGGGTCGCTCCCAGGAAAATACCGATAATTACTGTCGGTTCAGTTAGATTGATGACCAGATGGCCATTCACCAGCAGGCCGGACAGTTTGGGGTTCTTGGTAATTTCTTCACCAAAGGCGGTAAAGAGGGCCAGGGCGGTAAGTGCGGCGGAACCAATGGCAAAACCTTTGGCAATGGCTGCGGTCGTATTACCGACAGAATCCAGCTTGTCAGTGGTTTTACGGATTTCCGGACCAAGCTCGGCCATTTCGGCGATACCGCCGGCATTGTCGGCAACCGGTCCGAAGGAGTCAACGGCAACAACCATACCGGCCGTGCAGAGCATGCCCATAGCGGCCATGGCAATGCCGTAGATGCCGGCTTGCCCATAGGCAACGGCAATAGCGACAGCAAATACAACCATGGGTAAGGCGGTACTTCTTAAGCCGCAGGCAATACCGGCAATCACGTTGGTAGCCGGGCCGGTTTGGGAAGCATCGGCAATATGCTGGGTAGGAGCCTTGTTATTAGAAGTGTAGTATTCGGTAATGGCGCCGACAAGGACGTTAACTACCAGACCGCAGACAACGGCAATGGTGATACCCAGAGCCTTGCCGGGGAACATCATGCTGGCCAGCGCATAGGTGGCCACCGCCACCAGAATGTTGGTGCCCCAGATGCCTCTGTTCAGGGCCGCCTGGGGATCGCCGTCTTCACTGGTTCTGACTAGGAAAGTGCTAATGATCGAGGCGAAAATACCGGCAGCGCCGATTACCAGCGGGAACAGCACGCCATTAATGTCGCCTTTGAATACCGTTTGTCCAATCAGCATGGCCGCAATGGCGGTAGCCGCATAGGATTCAAACAGGTCGGCGCCCATACCGGCGGTGTCACCGACGTTGTCGCCAACATTGTCGGCGATAACGGCCGGGTTACGCGGATCATCCTCAGGAATACCGGCTTCTACCTTACCAACCAGGTCCGCGCCTACGTCGGCTGCTTTGGTGAAGATACCGCCGCCAACCCGGGCAAAGAACGCAATAGCGCTGGCGCCGAAGGCGAAGCTGTTGATAACCACAGGATCTCTAAAAATTATGTATAGTCCGGAAACACCCAAGAGGCCAAGACCGGCAACGCTCATTCCCATAACCGCACCGGCGCGGAAAGAAACGCTCAGGGCTTTGTTCAGGCTGTGACGGGCCGCCTCGGTGGTGCGGGCATTCGATTTCGTAGTGGAAGTCATGCCGACATAACCGGCAATCGCGGAGCAAATTGCGCCGACTAAGAACGAGACAGCCAATTTATACCCATCCACATAAAAAAGAATGAAGAAAATAACGATGGTAAACGGGATGAGTGTTCTATATTGGCGGTTTAAGAAGGCCATAGCACCTTCAAAAATTGCCTGTGAGATGTCCTGCATCTTTTGGTTACCAGGGCTTTCGCTGAGAACGCTGGACATCAAATAGGCAGCAAAAGCCAGCGCCACGATACCTGCGAACGGCGCGATGTACAATAAATCCATTATTTACTTTCCCCCTTTGAGCTAGAACCTTAAAAATACCTCAATATGCCGGAATTCCGGCCATTGAGGTTTGTCACCCTACTGCATCAATTTAACCAAAGTCATTGTTACGATACCAAACAATGCCGCAATGATAATTGTTGCTTTTGCCAAAATCTCGTCAAGACCCTTACGCTTGCCGCCGAAAATACTTTCGGCCCCCCCGGCAATGGAACCCGATAAACCGGCACTCTTGCCCGATTGCAGCACTACTGAGACAATTAGTGCAATCGCAAGCACCGCCTCCAAAACCATCAGCCCAGTAATCACTTCTTAACACCCCCTATGACTGATACCGTTACCCTTGCTGCAAAATCATGTTGCCAAGGCATGACAATATTCTAACACACTTAAACGATGCTTGACAATTATTTAGTCAACATTTTCACATTTACTATACATATTTTCCCCGTTTGCCAGAAAAATAAACAGCCGAACGCTGCGGCTGTTTAAAAAATCCTGTTTTATACCTTATCGGAGGTTTGAACCGGCTCGCGGGGGTGATCGACATAGGCGTTGACATTGACCACATGCGTGTTCAGGCGGCTGGTACAGCCAAACCGGCCTTCCTGCTGCTGGACGACTTCCATGTTCGGGCTGCCGCAGTTCTCACAAATGTGATGATCGAGACACTCGAGCAAATCGTCGTCACACTGGTACAGGTAGCCGCAGTCACTACATTTCAGCAAATACCCCTTCGGCATTGCGTTCACCTCCTTTCGGCGCGAACTATCTTAAGTTGTAGAATACTTTCCGGCCTCTAAATTGGGCCAGGTCCCCCAGTTGTTCCTCAATGCGGAGCAGCTGGTTATATTTGGCCACCCGGTCGGTACGGGCCGGCGCACCGGTTTTGATCTGACCGGCGTTAACAGCCACGGCAATATCGGCAATGGTGGCGTCTTCCGTTTCACCGGAACGGTGGGAAATAACGCAGGTATAACCGGCGCGTTTGGCCATTTCGATCGTATCAAAAGTTTCGGTCAGAGTCCCGATCTGGTTGACTTTGACCAGGATGGAATTGGCTGTTCTGGTTTCAATGCCGCGGCTCAGACGCTCGACGTTGGTTACAAACAAGTCATCGCCCACCAGCTGGATTTTGCCGCCCAGACGCTCGGTTAACATTTTCCAGCCTTCCCAGTCATCCTCCGACATGCCGTCTTCAATGGAGATGATCGGATATTTTTCAACCAGCTGACTGTAGTATTCCACCATTTGAGCCGGAGTTTTCACAACACCTTCGCCTTCGAGATGGTAATTTCCGTCTTTAAATATTTCGGTGGCTGCTACGTCAAGGCCCAGCATAACCTGTTCGCCCGGTTTGTAGCCGGCTGCTTCGATTGCTTCAATAATGATTTTGATGGCGTCTTCGTTGGAGGCCAAATTGGGGGCAAAGCCGCCTTCATCACCAACGGCAGTGGCCAGTTTGCGGCCGCCCAGCACTTTTTTCAGGCTGTGATAAATTTCCGAACCCATGCGGAGGGCCTCGGCAAAGCTTTCCGCGCCTACCGGCAGAACCATGAATTCCTGAATATCCACGTTGTTGTCGGCGTGTTTGCCGCCGTTTAGGATATTCATCATGGGCACCGGCAGTTCTTTGGCATTGGTGCCGCCCAGGTATTGGTACAGGGTAAGTCCTGAAGAAGCGGCCGCCGCTTTGGCTACCGCCATCGACACGCCCAGGATGGCATTGGCGCCCAG
>JAEZQV010000139.1 GCA_023441125.1 Bacillota bacterium | reverse complement strand
GCTCCGGTGGCAGGGCATTTCCGACCTGTCCGCAATTCAGATCGGCATCCTGCAGACCGACGGCGAACTCAGCCTGATAACCAAACCGGAACTGCAGCTGCCGCTTACGCCTGCCGGCCATGTTACCGGCAATGAACTGATTATTGACGGTCAGATTATTGAAACGGCTTTACGCCGGTCCGGGCTCACGCGGGAATGGCTGCAGTATGAGCTGCATAAACGCGCCATTGCCAGTGTGGCCGATGTAATGCTGGCAACGATCACGCCCAGCGGCCGGCTATTTATTGACGTAAGGGAAAACAACTCCGGCAAAAATTCCTGATTCAGCCGGACCTAGTCATGCCTAAACTTAATGGCAAATATGGTACCCTGTCCGGGAGCGCTTGTCACCTCGGCCGCGGCGCCGTGGAGGCTGATTATTTCCCTGGCAATAGCCAGCCCCAGACCGGTACCGCCGCCGGTCCGGGTATGGGCTTTGTCCGCTTTATAGAACCGCTCCCAGATATACGGCAAATCTTCTGCCGGAATGCCGGCGCCGGTATCGGCAATAGTGAGTACCGCCCCTGCCCCGGCTGCCGCCGCCGTTACGCAAATCCGCCCGCCTGGCGGGGTAAATTTAAGCGCATTATCCAAAAGAATAACAACAAGCTGCGTAAGCCGGTCCCCATTGCCGGTAATGTCCGGCATATCCCCGGCAATGTCGGTAATTATGCTAATTCCCTGCGCCAGGCTCCGCGGCCCGAACATGGCAACGATATTCTGAACAATCTCGCTTAAAGAGACTTTTTCGGTCTCAAAAGCGGCTGTGCGCGCCTCCAGCTGGCTTAGCTCCAGCAGGCCGGCAATGAGTTTTTCCAGCCGCACCGCTTCATCCCGCATGATCTGATGGTAGCGGGCTACTTGTCCGGGCTCCTGGACCGTACCGTCCAACAGCGCTTCATTATAGCCGCGAATGATGGTCAGCGGCGTCCGCAGTTCATGGGATACATTCGCGACAAAATCCCGTCGGAGTTTGTCGGTCTGCTCGGTCTTGCCGACAAAGTCGGTAAGGGCTTTGCCCAGGGCCTGAAGTGACCGGCTTAAATCCCCGACTTCGTCATTGGCAGTCACACACGCGCACGCCGTATAATCACCGCCGGCCATGGCGGCCGCTACCGTCCGCATGGACTTTAGTGGCCGGATAATGCCGGCGGCCAGATAATTGGCAATAAATATCGTAACTAAGACCGATACCGCGCCGGCGGCGGCCAGATACCAGTATATCCGGCTGAGAAAGGCGTCAAACCCGGCTAACGGGGCATGGATCAAAACCGTCCCCAGTGTCCGGTTGTCCGCTGTTAGCGGCACGCCCACTACCAGCATATTTTCCTCATAGTAAGGATGATAAACGATCTTTTCCCAGGCAGCGCCGTCCGCGGCTGCCACCTGCTGCTTGATGATGTCCAGGCCCTGGATGTCCGCCAGGTTCCGGCTGGGAATAGGCAAAGGCAGCGCCGGCGCAGCCGCCGGCCTGTCTGGCCGCAGCCTGCCCATCCCGGCGCCATGCTGCATCATGGCTGGTCCGGCTTCGCCCGGCATATCACAGTTCATCGGGCTTTTTTTCATACCGCCCGGGTGAGGAAGGCTGCTGCCGGGCTGCTCCTCGGAAGCAGCCACGATGTTCAGCGCAGCATCTGTCACCCACACCCGCGCCCCCAGCAAGCTGTCAATACTGTTAATAAAGCCGGCCAGTTGGCTATAGTTTATCTGACCGGCATAATAGCTTTCCACCACCCTGGCCGTCTCATAAGCTTTTGCGGTAAACTCCCGTTTTTTACTGTCGAAAAAGTAATCGCGGATGAGAAGCGATACCCCGGCAGAAACGCTGGCCAGCACCAGGGCAACAACAAGCATAAAGCTTCCCAACAGTTTGTGTTGCAGTGACAGTCTCACTTTTTCACCTCAAATTTATAGCCGATGCCCCAAACCGTCTTTATGTCCCAGGGTGACGCGGCCGTTATAGCCAGTTTTTTGCGGATGCGTTTTATATGAGTATCTACCGTCCGGGTATCGCCGCAGTAACTGTAACCCCACACCTGCTCCAGCAGCTGCTCCCGGGAAAAGGCCAGACCGGGGTGGGCAGCCATATGATACAAGAGTTCCATCTCTTTATGGGCGAAGGGAAGCTCCTGATCAAAGGCCGTAACCGTATAGCTGGCCATATCAATAAGCAAATGCGGAAAACTTAGGGCAGCCGCCGGCGCCGGCGGCGGTGCCGCCTGACGGCGCAGCACCGCCTTGACTCTGGCGACGACCTCCCGGGGATTAAAAGGCTTGGTAACATAGTCGTCGGCGCCCAGCTCAAGCCCCAGGATACGGTCGTCGTCTTCGGCCCGGGATGTCAGCATAATAAGCGGGATAGTCGAAAATTTACGGATTTGACGGCAAACCTCCAGGCCGTCCAGGACCGGCATCATAATGTCCAGAATGATAATATCCGGTTTTTTCTCCTGATGCTTAATCAACGCTTCGGCGCCGTCAACGGCTTCCTCAACAATAAAGCCTTCTTTCTTCAGATACAAAACCAGCAGTTCGCGGATAGCCTGCTCATCATCTACCACCAGCACTGTTTTATCGGCCACAGTGTCTCACCTCTCTTCTAGCATATCATAATTCCCGTAATAGCCAAAACAGCCTGGCGCACTTTGCGACAGGCTGCTTACATAACCTATTGAACCGGAGCGGTATTATTGCCGCAGCCGCCAGTCATGGCGCCCAGGCCATGACCATGTCCCATCATCCCGCGGCCCGGCCCCATGCCGAAATTACCGCTATGGTGCTGCTCCAGCCAGTTGATCTCTTGATCAGCCTGCGCCTGCGTCAGCCAGCCCCACTCCACTTGTTTCTGCAGTTCTTGCTTTCTTTGTTCCACCCTGGCTTGATGCCAGGTCTCCATTTGCGCTTTTTGCTCATCGGTCAGGTTTGCCTGCCGGTCATTATTCGGTCCCCAGGCCGGACAAACGGCGCCGGGCTGGCCGGGATCATTGCCCGGCGCGGCCAAAGCCACGGCTCCGGCCAGCGCTACTGCCAGTACGCCGATGATTATAATTACAACAGTTTTTTTCATGCTATCTCACTCCCCGCTTGAATTTGTTTTTAGTATAACGCACTCTGCCGCTAAAAGTGTGACTAAACTGTGAACAATTGGTGACCAATGTGCTAATTTGCTGTTCATTGACTTACCGGCTGATCATCAGTAAGATTAAATCAGGACAAATAAGTAGCCGGGCACGGCCGTTATTATTTAATAAAATTCTTGCATATAGCTATTTTCCTATTTACAAACAATCCTTACTAAAGTATAATGTTTTTCGGTTTGTGCCATAATCACAAGGAAAGGTGGTTTTTGTAATGCCTGAGAAGTTTGACATTGGCATCGTCGGCGGCGGGCCGGCCGGTGTATTTGCCGCGTATGAGCTTGTTATTAATAATCCTGACATCCAAGTAGTTCTCATAGAGGCCGGACATGATATTTACTCCCGGAGTTGCCCGATTTCCGATAAGAAGGTGCCTTCCTGCATCAAATGCAATCCGTGCGGCATCATGCGCGGCTTTGGCGGCGCCGGCGCCTTCTCGGACGGTAAATATAATTTCACCACGCAGTTTGGCGGCTGGTTAAATGAATACCTGCCCGATCAAAAAGTTCTCGACCTCATCGATTATGTCGATCAGATCAATATAAAATACGGTGCGCCGGCCGAGTATTTCAGTACCCAGAACAGTACGCTCGGCAAAGAGGCTTTGCAGTACGACCTGCACCTTTTAGACGCCAAAGTACGCCATCTGGGGACGGAAAATAATCTTAAAATCCTGCAGTTGCTGTACGATTATCTGAAGGAACGCATTACCATGCTGTTCGGGACTACCGTAACTGCCCTCCAAAAACAGGCTAACCGCTTCCGCCTGGAAACCAAAGACGGCGTAATTGAATGCGATTACCTCATAGCCGCCCCCGGCCGGGCCGGTTCGGAATGGTTTGCCAACCAATGCCGCGAACTGGGCTTATCATTAACCAACAATCAGGTGGATGTCGGCGTACGGGTGGAAATCCCGGCCGAAGTATTCCAGCATATTACCGATGAAGTCTACGAAGCCAAGCTGGTGTACCGGACCAAGCAATATGGCGATTTAGTCCGGACCTTTTGCATGAATCCCAAAGGCTATGTAGTCGCCGAGAATACCGACGGTATTGTTACGGTAAACGGCCATAGCTATCGTGATGAAAAGCTGCACAGCCGCAATACCAATTTTGCCCTCCTGGTAAGCAACCGCTTTACTGAACCCTTCACCGAGCCGCATCAATACGGCAAACGCATTGCTTCTTTCTCCAATATGCTGGGCGGCGGTGTACTGGTGCAGCGTTTCGGCGACCTCCTGAAAGGCCGCCGTACAAATGAGCACCGCTTGAGCAAAAGCTTTACCCAGCCAACCCTCAAAGCCACTCCCGGAGATCTGAGCCTGGTACTCCCCAAGCGCCACCTGGACAATATCATTGAAATGATTTATGCCCTGAACAAATTAGCGCCCGGAATGACCAACGATGACACCCTGTTGTATGGCGTTGAAGTCAAATTTTACAGTTCCCGCCTGAAATTAACCCCTGAACTGGAAACTGAGATCGATAATATGTTTGCTGTCGGCGACGGCGCCGGTATCACCCGCGGCCTCTCCCAGGCCAGTGCCAGTGGTGTGCATGCGGCCAGAGTAATTAATGAGCGGCTGAAAAAAAATAAGCAGTAAAACTGGTTACGGCCTGCTAAGCTGCTTATAGAAATTATGGAAAAGCTTAAGAAAACGGGTACCGCTGCTGGGCGGTACCCGTCTTCTTGCTATCCTGACCGGTATATAGGCCGGGTTTAGTTGCCGCTGAGCTCCGCCGGAGCCGGAAACTTAATAAAAAAGGTCGTTCCCCCGGGACCTGTTTCGACTTGAATCGCCGCATCATGCTCGGCCGCGATGTTATAACAGACGGCCAGGCCCAGCCCGGTTCCCTGGTCTTTCGTGGTTAGGAACGGCTTGCCGATATGCGCCAATATTTCCGGCGGAATTCCCTGGCCGGTGTCCTGAATCGCGAGCACCACACCACCGTTTTCCTGAAAAGTTTTTATGGTCAGTGTGCCTTTTTTCTCCATGGCCTCAAAAGCATTGCGCACCAGGTTAAGGATCATCTGCTTAACTTTTCGTCTGCTTACACTTACCTCCGGTATACTTTGCAGTACCAGTTCAATGTGCTGGGCATTTTTTAAAGCATCTGCTTCCAGTATAGGTTGCAAATTCGTTAATATAGTATTGAGGCTAATGAGTTCCTTGTCCTCGCCGGATTGTCGTACTGTTGAA
>JAEZQV010000101.1 GCA_023441125.1 Bacillota bacterium | reverse complement strand
GTTCCGGGCGGATAACAACCAAACCATCCGGCTTTTTCATATCGGAGGCCAGTTTGGCCAAAAATTTATTGGGCGCCACACCGGCCGAAGCGGTCAGATTCAGTTCTGTTTTTATGCGTTCCTTAATCTGAACGGCGATGGCCACCGGATCGGTAAATAACCCCTCCATACCGGTTACATCGAGAAAAGCCTCATCGAGGGATAAGGGCTCCACCACCGGCGAAAACTCGGAAAATATATGTTCTATTGCTTGCGACACCCTGCTATACTTTGCATGATCCGCCGGCAAAAATATGGCCTGCGGACAGCGCCGCCTGGCTTCCACCGAAGACATGGCAGAGTGCACACCGTATTTGCGGGCTTCGTACGAGGCAGTGGCAACAACACCGCGGGTCCCGGTGCCGCCAATAATCACCGGCAGGCCGCGAAGTTCAGGATGGTCCCGCTGCTCAACTGCGGCAAAGAAAGCGTCCATATCCACGTGAATAATCCAGCGCTGCATACTGTAACCTCCGGCTGTAACGAATTTGGAACATATGTTCTATTTTATTATACGCCTGCTTTCCCGCCGAAGCAAGCCGGCGGCTGTTCCGGTCTACAAAGGACTAAAGTCTCTTCTATTATTTCCCGAAATATGCTACACTGGTTGCAGTGGTAAAAGGAGGTCTGGTGATGAAACAAAAAGTCTGCTCAGTATTGCTGCTGGTTTTATTGGTCACACTTGCACCAACTGTATCGGCCCAAATAAAGCCTATCATCTGGTCGGAATCCATCAAAAAAACCGAAAAACCGGTAACCGAGATTTTCAGTATCTCTGACCATGTGATTCTGAAATCCGACCGCAGCCTGGCCATCAATCTCACCGACAGGCTGCCGATAGCAGCCATAGATATCCGGCAAGATAAAAACGACAGTCCGTATGTGACCAAAAAGGATTTTTTGTTTACTATCCACTTGTCTGACAATCTGGCCAAGGTGATCAATATCCCCTTTGGCGAAACTAAGTTTGACTGAATAAAAGTCCCTGGCGGCTTATAGCCCAAGCCGCCGGGACTTTTTTATATTAGAGGCAGTTCATTAGCCGCCAAAGAAACGAAATACTTTATCCAGAATGTACTCCACCATCTCTTCCCCGGGCAGCTCATTGGCCTGCACCAGCGCCAAATCAAATTCCATACTGAGCAGCTTGATAAAAGGCACCAATTCATGATTAGTCTGCAGAAAAACCGGCGGGTTGAAGACATGGCTGAAAGACTGCTTTTGTCCGCCGACAGTCAAATCCGGCCGTTTACTATAACTGTCGAAGATGCCCTGGATGGAATCAACACAATGGCCCTGCTCGTTATAAATAAAAGCATACTTGGGCTGATGGCTGACCTGTACCGGCTCATCTCCCAGTCCCACCCGTTCCTTTTCCGCTTTGACCCAGTCTTTATCCACATTGATCCGGATATTGTCCACCACCGGCTCGACTACATCCTGTACCGGCGGAATAAGCTCATAGAGAATAATACCGGCAGAAGCAGCCATATCCTTAATATCCTTTTGGTATACGGGCTGCGTTACGATAATACCGACCGTTTGACCGGGAATATCCCGAATGATTCTTACCATGGCAAACAACTCGGCCAGTGTTGTCGTCGTCCTGGCCTGGATAATTGTCTTATAGGTAATGTCATCATCAGTAAATTCCCAGTAGACGTCAACCTCATGGCTGGCTGTCCGCCCCTCAACGGTTGCCTGCTGCCGGGCGTCCAGGGTTTTTACTCGTTTTTCCCGCGTGATAGCCTCATATATATCGCGGATCAATTTTTCATAATAAAGGTTGTCAGTCAAATTAACACCACCATAATATACTTCTTATGCAAGTATATGACATTATTCTGAATTCTCCTGCTCTGCCGGCAAAAATCAGCCTATTATTACTATGCCCACAGCCGGCCCCAATCACCCTAAAAATTAGCCCGGTAAACCTCCCGCCGCAAAAGAAAACTCTTGTTGAAGCCTCCTGGCTCGATCCGTTCCTGTTCCTGGGTGAATTGCTCAGTCTTGGCGCTTAAATTATCCAGATAATGCAGCAATTCGGCTTCCAGCAGCATGGGCTCGACCGGGCTGCCCCATTCGGGCTGGCCATGATGCGATAAAATGCAGTGTTTCAAAATCAGGCTGAGTTCTTCCTCCACCTGAGCCGCCCGGCAAGCCTGATCTACTATTTCTATGCCCAGGTTGATATGGCGCAATAATTTTCCTGCCTTGGTAAAGCCAACAGGCAAGCCCAGTGCATCCACCTCGATCTCCCGCACCTTGCCGATATCATGAATTAAAGCCGCCGTTAAGAGCAGGTCTTTATTGATCCTGTCATTGCGGGCGCAGCAGTCGGCTGCCGTCTCGGCAACCTCCAGGGTATGCAGCAGCAGGCCGCCGATATAGGCGTGGTGATTTCTGACCGCCCCCGGATGCCGTTTAAACTGAGCGGCCAAGGCCGTATCGGCCACAAATATCTGCAGCAGCATTTGCCGCAGGCCGCCATGGTGAATGCCGGCGATAATACCCTGCAATTGATTGGCCATATCATCGATATTACGCGGCGCCAGCATGCCCAGGCTTTGCAGCGATTCGTCGATTTCCTGCTGCGTCGGTACCTGCACGGTATCGATGGTTAATTGCGGACTCTCCTTAAAATAATCGAGCGCAGCCTCAACCCGCAGAATACTGTTTTGCTGCAGCAGCTCAACCATATCGCCGGGTATATCCCAATACTTGGCCGGTACTTCGTGGCTAAGATCGCTGATCAGGCAATCGCCGTACGCCTTACCGTTTTTAGCTGTTTTTACTTCAAATTTTGCGATGCGGAATATCCCGCCCACTCGAAACCCCCTGGGGTATTTCGTCAATTCACCAAGTTTCATCCTGTTCTCCTCACAATGTGTTCTACGCAGTCATAAATGATTTTATAGATTCTCGCCAGTACGCAGGAAATCCTTTTATTTTATCAGGCCTGGCAGATTACGGCTAAAGAAAGTACGGCCTCAGCCGGCATTTGGCGGCGGCAACAGCCGCTGCTGCTCTTATCCCGGCGATTTTTTCCTGTAATATTTTTTCACCTTTCCGGCCCATTGCCAATATACTATAGCAGGAATATAAAGGGGGGTATTATGTTGGCTTCTTTTGACAAATTGGTTAAATATCTGGCCGAAAAAATTCAAATCGGTCTTGCGCCGCTTGAGAAAATCTGCCAAAACCAGGATATTATCATTGCTCAAAATAAGCAGATTATAGATTTGCTGGCACAGCTAAACAGTGACCGCACCGGCGGCAAGGAAGAACCGGCCGGCAGCGATTCTCCGCCAGACTCCGTCAGCCAATCCGAAGCGTCAGCCAGTACGGATCCGGACACTGCCGAAGAATACGATAGCTAGACTACCCTGCACCATGCATCCCCAAAGTAATTTGCAGCTCTTGTCTGCGACCCGCCTGTTGCTGCGCAAAAACACGGTACAAAGCCCAATGCCGTGTTTTTTTATGTCTTGACAGGCGTACATAAGTATGCGAAATTTTAATTAAAACCTAACGGATGGGAGCTGGGAAAATGAAAAAGCAGTTAAACTTAGCAGAACCCTGCGGCAAATGCCAGGGAACCGGCACAGTGAACAATGCGCCTTGCCCCGATTGCCAGGGGAAAGGAACCGTTCTAACCGCCGAAGGCAAAAAAGTTTTGCATTTCTTACGGAACAGCATAGCTCTCTCAGAGCACTGACAGCGGCATTCTGCCGTATATATAAGAATCAGCCCGCCCTCAGTGCAGGCAAAAGAAAACACGGCTCTTGGCAAGCCGTGTTTTTCTTTGCCGCTGTATTCCGCCTGTTTTGCCAAACAGTTTAATGACGGTGGTCAGGGGCAAATTCTATAAAGGCCGTGTGATCACGCTGGATATCGGCAAATTTATATACAAATTCCGGATTCACTCTTCTGCCGTCAATAATTACCTGCTTAATGTGATAGCCCCGGTGCGGGCGAATGGTTATAACCACCGTCTCTCCCTCCCGCACCCGTACCAGCCCGTCCGGTGTAACCGAACCACCCTCGCTTGAACTTATGTCCAGCGAAAACCAATGGTGTCTGTCCGGCTGGAAGTACTCTTCCCCCGGTTGATCAGGCCAGCAGTCAGCCGGTCGTTGCTGAACAAATCCCGGCTGATCTTGATGTATATCATCAGGCTGTGCAAACGCAGTTAACGTTGTGCATAGTAAAAACAGGCCAAAAACAATCGCTCTAAGCATGCAGCACGCTCCTCCCGGTACCAAATACTTTTCTTATATATGGATATTCGGTCACAAGTACCGGATTCCTTTCACTCTCAGCTCATTTTGAACATTCTTTCACATATGGGTACACCGGCATGGCAATAGCCGCCCGGTGAGCGGCTATTGTCCACGACTATCGAAAAATTGCAGCAACCGAGGTATACAGTGTATACATCATTAAAAGCGCAGTAAAGATTACAAGCGGATGATTGCGAAATCGAAGCAAGACTAGCGGTCACCTCCTATTGCTCAAGTTACTTTATACTATTCCCCGAACTTGGCCCGGCTAATCAAAATATTGCAGACTAACCAGCAATCTTATTTAATACTTGGCAAATGGAGAAAGGTCTTGCATAATTTACATAGAATTAATTTGCTGTTAACAACAAAAGCCAGCTAATCAGTTACTATGACAACAGTAAGAAAATGGGAGGGATTGATTTGAATAACCCGATAGATATGGACCTTGACTGTAATCGGCGTGATTTTATCAGGCTGTCGGCAGGAGCTATGGCTGCACTGGCCGCCACCTCGCTTCCGTTCCCGGCATCTGCCAAAACGCCGGCGCCGAAAACCGTTAAAATCTCACTGACAGAATGTCTGAAGCTGGACCCGGTAAGCATGGCCGAAAATTCATTCTATGTGAAGTCGGCCTATAACTATCTGCTGCAAACGGCCGCCGAAATCCAGGACAGCCAGTTGCGCCGCGCAACGGTGGAGATTCTCCATAACCCCGCCCCGCGGTTAATGGAGCTCTACCCCAATGACAACGCCAAAGAACAGGCCAAACAGCGCCTGGTTGCTGCCGGTCTCTTACAATCAGCGGCCGCCTATGACGAATTTCTGCCGCCGTGCAAAAGTACCACCAGTGCGGTAATCCCATTTTATTCGGCTCCCGGCAGCGGTTATGCCAGTCACCACTGCTACCCGGGCGGACTTGCCACCCATGTCGGCGTAAATGTGAAAGCCGCCCTGGGCTTTTTTGACGCCTACAAGGATATCTATAGTTTTCCGGTAAGCCGGGATATTGTAATTACCGCCCAGACACTGCATGATTTACATAAACCCTGGGTCTTTCAATGGCAAAAAGACGCCTCCGCCCGTACAGAATATCCCATTGCCGGCACCGGCTCGCACCATATCCTCAGCCTGGCCGAACTTATCCACCGCCAGTTTCCGGCCCAGGTAATCATCGCCCAGGCCTGCGCCCATAATCATCCGGGCACGCCCGAGGACGAACGGGATGTCGTCAACTGGCTGAATGCGGCCGCCATCCTGGCTAATAAGAATGCAGTC
>JAEZQV010000421.1 GCA_023441125.1 Bacillota bacterium | reverse complement strand
TCTAGTATATACTCCCAGTATAACGATCGTTATATACAGGTAACTGAATCATAACTACTAGGAGGACTGAAAATGGATTATAAATTTACTCCTGGGTTTCGTTTGGGAATTTATGTATTTAAAGATGCTGAAATTGTGGATTTTGCTGCACCCTATGGGGTTTTTTCCGTTGCCCGCAGGTTTGAACCAAGCCTGGATGCATTTTTGATTGCAGACTCAATGCGCCCGGTCCAGACCCAGGCAGGCTTTACTGTGCTACCTAATTACAGCTTTGCCGATCAGCCAACCATGGATGCGTTTTTAATTCCAGGCGGCTTTGGCACTCGTCAAGAAATATATAACCGCAGCTTGCATAATTTTATCCTTAAACTGCCGCAAAACACATTATTGACCAGTGTTTGTACAGGTTCGTGGATCTACGGGCATATGGGCCTGCTTGATGGCCTGCCAGCCACCAACCGCAAAGAACCTGACCGGGCAGAATCCAATCCGCCTGGTATGGTTCCGCTTGACCGCTTAGCCAAGATTGCCCCCAAGTGCCAAATTAACCGGTCCAGAATAGTAGATTCCGGACGCATTATTACAGCCGGCGGTATTACTGCCGGTATGGAAATGGGGTTTCATATTCTGCGGCGAGCCGGGTACAAGGAAGAGTTTATTTCCGAAGTCGCCCGTGTCATGGAATATCAGCAGGCGTACGCCCAGTATCGCGAAGATATATATACGTTGCCAAAATAAAAAATTGCAGGCATTATCTTCATTTAGCTTATCATACGCTACAGTAATTTAAAAGAGAGACAAGAGAAAAAGCCGCAAGTATGCGGCTTTTTCCCTATCTATTCGTTATCTTCCCGCTCCTGGGGATCGAGAATATCCTCAAAAGTGTCGAGAATATTTTCATGGTGATCAACAACAGCATCATCAATCAGTCTCAGAATTGCATTGGTCTGATTTTCCGGCAAGCCCAGGGCCATAATAATATCCATTAGCCGGTCGCTAAGAAGTTCAACGTCATCGGTAAACAGCACCGGAATTTCATCAGTCATTTCAGGTTTTTGTTCGTCACACATGCCAATCACTCCTTCGCCATGCTCTATGCACAGTTATCAAATATATCCGTCTGGCATACCGCTACAATGAAAGTTCCCCTTTTATACGGGCAAGCTCGGCCTGGCTTTCGAGGTAGTACCAGCGCACCGAATGTCCAAAGGTGCAACGGATCGCATGCAGCTTCCCGTCTTTGGCCAGCTGCCGCATTTTACTTAAGGAAAAGCCATTAGAGGAAAAATAATTTGCTGAAATAAAGCCTCTACGTTTTAACCAATTCCGATGTTGATCAGCTACTCTAGCGTCTAGTTCAACATGCCAAATCGCCACAGTTATCACAGGCCTTTCTTTCTTTTTGCTTTTATTGTACAGCAGCTTGTAGCTATAAGTGTTATCTACAGGTAAACTTGCGGTAAATCTTATTTATCTTCTGCCTTGGCGTCCATGATCGGCTGGTAGATATCCAATTCGCAGTAATCATCCTTGGATAGTTTGGTATCGATATATTCAAACCGAAAGGTTGCGGCAAATTTATAGCCCGAGTTAAATATCCATTTCGAATACATATGCACAAGCAACCGCCCTATCTGCCGCCCGTTAATGTCATCGGGGCGGAAAAAACCGACAAAACGGAAAACCACATATTTATGAGCAGGTATCGTAATTCCCTCCATGCCTGCGGGTATATGAGCCAGATCCGCCACCTGCAGCGCCGGCATGTAGCTGATACAGCCATGAGCGTTGTCGCTCCAGTCTGTGTAGCCGAAATATACTGCCGGGTCAACTGGATTGCTAATACCTTGCTTGTGATTATAAAAGAAATCCCGGCCAAAAAAATTAGCGGCTTTGTCCCCTGATTTACTCATAAGCTTATGCTTTACACCTACCAGGGAGAATCTTTGTTTGAATACAAAGAAAGGCTTATAAATTACAGAACTGTTCACCGCCATGATCTCATCGATGTTCAGCTTTTCCCGGATCACGAACGATACCGGTTCCGACCTGACTTTTAAAGGGGTAAAGCCGAATTTTTTCCGGAAGGCCCGGATATAAGACTGTTCATAATCAAAGCCGTAATCCAGCGAAATATCGATGATTCGCTTATTGGTGTCCTTTAGTTCAAAAATACTGGCAGAAAGTTTGCGGGCCTGGACATATTCCATCAGGGGCTCGCCGGTTAGCGATTTAAACAGTCTGTGCAGGTGGTATTTCGACATTCCGCAAAACATGGAAATATCGTCCAAGGTGATCTTGTTATGAAGGTTATCTTCAATATAACCAATGCATCGTGCGATAATTTCTTTCAAATCCATTAGCTGCCACCACCAAAATTTTTCAACTTAATTCGCTGCTCCGGCTCCCGTTTACCGGCAGGCTTTCAAAATCAGGGTTGCATTGTGTCCGCCAAAACCGAAGGAATTAGTCAGGGCATGCGTGATTCTTTGGTCTCTGCCGCAGTTTGGCACATAATCCAGATCGCATTCCGGGTCCGGGCTCTGATAATTAATTGTGGGCGGTAAAAAACCGCTCTGAATTGCACTCGCAGTAATGATGGCCTCGATGGCCCCAGCCGCTCCCAATAAATGACCGGTCATGGATTTGGTGGAGCTTACGGCCAGTTGATACGCATGATCGCCAAATACAGCTTTTATGGCCGCCGTCTCGGTTTTGTCATTTAGGTCGGTTGAGGTTCCGTGCGCGTTGATATACTGAACCTCACGGGGATTTAGCCCGGCATCCGCCAGGGCTGCCTGCATGCACTGGACGGCGCCTTCGCCGCCCGGGGCCGGCGCTGTTATATGATACGCATCATTGGTGCAGCCATAGCCTGCTATTTCGGCAACAATACAGGCGCCCCGGTTTAAAGCATGATTTAGTTCTTCCAGAATGAGCACGCCGGCACCTTCTCCCAGGACGAAGCCGTCCCGCTCAAGATCAAAAGGCCGGCAGGCTGTAGCGGCATCCAGGTTGGCAGTCATGGTTTTACTTGCACAAAAACCCGCCATGGCCAATCTGGTAATTGGCGCTTCTGCTCCGCCGGCAATCATTACATCGGCGGCATTCCGCTGAATGAGCTTATAGGCGTCGCCGACGGCATTGGTCGACGAAGCACAGGCATTAGCAACACATTCGCTGAACCCTTTAACGCCATATTTAATTGCGATCATGCCTGCGGCCATATTGGGCAGCATCATGGGCACCATAAAGGGACTGACCCGGTCGGCGCCCTTTTCCAATAATACCCGGTGCTGACTCTCCAAAGTTTCCAGGCCGCCAATGCCGGACCCGATCACCAGACCGGTTCGCTGTAAATCTATTGTACCATCACTGATACCCGCGTTTTCAAGCGCCATATGCGTTGCCGCCACAGCATACTGCGCAAATCGGTCCATACGTTTGGCTTCTTTTTTGTCAATGAAGAGCTGCGGGGTAAAATCCTTAATCTCGGCCGCAACCTGAGTAGGAAAATCCGCCACATCAATCCGCTCAATCCGGGTTATTCCCGACTTGCCGGCCTTTACTGCCTGCCAAAGTTCCCCGGCTCCCAGCCCCAAAGAAGAAACTGCGCCCATACCGGTAATAACAACACGTCTGTTCATAATATAATATCCTCCTTTAGTTACTGAACTATTTTTCCGCCTTACAGTCAGCCGTTGCACCGACAGATATCCGCTAATAAAGCATGGCTTTGGAACCCTCAATAAATGTAGCACATAATACACTGCAGAAATGAACAGCTATTGCTATTTTGCCAACATTACTGCGGCAGGTCAAAAAAAAACGAGACCGATAACTGTATGTTATCAGTCCCGTTTTACTATTTTGTTGTATATTAGAATTTATAGTTTACGCCTACACTGGCGCCTTTACCTTTAATACCCAGGCCTTCATTCTCGAAGTAACGGTAGCCAAGATCCACGGTGGCATTGTTGTTAAGATGATAATTTACACCGACTTTTCCGTCTTGAACATTGCTGGAACGGATATAGGAGGCATAGCCGTCCATATTGTTAGCCAGTGCAGCTTTATAGGCAATACCGCCATACATTTCATTAGTAGAAGCAGTAACAGCGTAATTGTTGTCAACGCCATTGATTTCAGATTTTACATTACCTACAGAAAGAGCAAGATTATTATTTACTTTGTACTGGAGACCAATTTCAGTGTTATTATAGTTGAAGTCGTCTAACGTGTAGTTTCCGCCATAGTAAAAGCTTTTGGATTGTGATCCAAGATAATCCCCGGTTAAAGTAAACTTATCATTCACACCATAAGCCGCCTGGTAGCTGTTAGCATGGAAAGAGCCCATATCACCAAGGCCGCTTGCTGTGGTCTGCAAATTATTGTACGAATAACCAAGTTGGGTTTGTCCTGCGGCTACATCCATTCCTGGTGTAGCGGCAAAAGCAGTGCTGGCAAAAGCTAAGGAAGCAAGTACTGACATAATAACCTTTTTCATCTTGAGATTCATCTCCGGTTTCTAGTTTGTGTTTATTGGGTTATTATGATGTTAGTATAACGAATAACTTTTAGAAATCATTTAGAAAAATTGCCGGTAAAATATGTATTTTTGTTGGGCATCTACCGGTCTGACTAACACACCAGGCCGTATTCTTACTTTTTTATTAATACTTATTCTTAGCTGAAGGGAGATACTCAAACATAGCGAATATACAAAACAATACTATTTTTGATAATAAAGCCAATAAATCGACTTTTACTATTGCTTGTGCTGCCAAAATATGCTCCCTAAAGGAAGGTGCTTCCACTATCTTCGGGTTCCTGGAGGAATGCTTATGTGCGTCAGCTTTAGCCGGACCTGGCTACTTAGTAGTATCGTAATTTTATTCGTCCTACTGTCTGCACCAGCCCCTGTCTACGCGGAAACTGTCACTCTGCAATTAAAGTGGACTCACCAGTTCCAGTTTGCCGGCTATTACGCCGCCGTAGACCAAGGCTTTTACCAAGCGGAAGGATTGGATGTTATTTTAAAAGAAGGCAGACCGTCCATGAATCTGGTTCATGAAGTGGTTAACGGGAATGCCACTTTTGGCGTTGATAATAACTCACTGCTTGTGGAACGGGCTAACGGCGCGCCCATACAGGTGATTGCGGCTGTCTTTCAGCATTCGCCGCAGGTATTGATTGCCCGCAAAGACTCCGGCATCGTTTCCCCCCATGATTTAATAGGCAAAAGGGTCATGCTGGTGCCCGAACAAAGCACAGATATTCTGGCGATGCTCATCAACGAAGGAATTGACCCGCAGCAAGTTCACCTGCAGCCGCACACCTGGAATATTAACGACCTGATTGAGGGAAAAGTGGATGCCATGACAGGCTATGCAACCACCGAACCCTTTTTACTGGCGGCGCAAAATGTGCAGGTGAACATTCTCAACCCCATAAACTATGGCATAGATTATTACGGCGATTGTCTGTTTACCACGGAAAATTTAATCCAAACCCAGCCGGAGCTTGTCGAACGGTTTGTGAGGGCGAGTGAAAAGGGCTGGGAATATGCTATGGCGCACCAGGCTGAAATCATCGCTCTGATTATCCAGAAATATAACCCTTCGCTTACCCCGGCCAAACTGCATTATGAAGCCAATGAGCTTAATAAAATAATTCTGCCCGACTATGTGGAGTTGGGT
>JAEZQV010000373.1 GCA_023441125.1 Bacillota bacterium | reverse complement strand
GATGCACAGTATGTAGTACAGGCGGTGGAAATCTTTTTAAATGGGGTGAAACGCCATGATCGTCAATAAGAAGCTGCTTACAGGGATACTGCTTGTTATCATTGCGGCCGGCGCGGCGGCCGGCTATATATTTTTAAGACCGGCTGAGCACGGCATTACGGCCACCGGCACAATTGAGGTAACCAAAGCTGATATCATGCCGAAAGTGAATGGTTATTTAAGCGGTCTAAAGATCAAGGCCGGGGATACTGTTCAGATAGGACAGCAAATCGCCAAAATTCCCCGAGATGATTTGGCGGCCCAGGTGGTCAGGGATGAAGCGGCTTTAGCCAAAGCTGTCGCTCAGTTGCAGGATCTGGAATCCGGTCTGCGCCGGCAGGAGCGTCAAGAACTGAGCGCTATGGCTGATTCGGCTGAATCAGTATATAGTAAAGCCAAACAAGATTATGAGCGATACCAAAGTCTCTATGCCGCCGGTGCCATTTCCAACCAGCAACTGGACACCGCCCGCTCGAACATGGAAGTGGCCTACAGTGCCCTGGCTGCTGCCAAACAGCGCTTGAGCCTGGGCGAAGAAGGCAACCGTCCCGAAGCCATCGAGGCGCAGCGCCTGGAAATTGAACGCAGCCGGGCGGTTTTGGCCGCCAGTAAAGTATTATTGGCTGACACTGTGATTACCAGTCCGCTGGGAGGATTAGTCTTAGCGAAAAATTACGAGGACGGCGAGTATGTTAGTCCCGGCGCAGCGATTCTTACTGTTGGCGATATGACGGACTGCTGGGTAAAGGTATACGTAGCCAGCACCCACTTAGGCTTGATTAGCGTCGGTCAGGCAGCCGGCGTCAAGGTGGATTCGTTTCCCGGCAGGGTGTTTCCCGGCGTCATCAAGGAGATAAGCCAGAATGCAGAGTTTACGCCCCGGCAGAGTATAACGCAAAGTGAACGGGCCAACCTGGTATTTGCCGTAAAAGTCCAGGTGGATAATTCTGAAGGCATTTTAAAGCCGGGAATGCCGGCCGATGTGGTGCTGAAATGATCCGCCTCGGTAATGTTACCAAAAGATTCGACAGACTGCTTGCTGTGGATAATCTTAGTCTGGACGTTGCGGCCGGGGAAATTTTCGGCTTGGTCGGCCCCGACGGCGCCGGCAAGACAACCACAATACGGATGATTACCGGTATTATGGAGCCGACGGCAGGGCAAGTACGGCTGCTGGGCAGTGATAACGCCGAGAATGTCAAAGAACAGATTGGCTATGTTCCGCAAAAGTTCAGTCTGTATGGCGATCTTACCGTAATAGAAAATATCCGGGTGATTGGCGCCTTATACGGCGCTGATGATCGGCGGGTCCAAACACTGGCCACCGAAATACTGACTTTTACCAATCTGCTGCCGTTTAAAAACCGTTTGGCCGACAATCTATCCGGCGGTATGAAACAAAAGCTGGCTTTGGCTGCCGGCTTGATGCACAGACCCAAGATTTTTTTTCTGGATGAACCGACTACGGGTGTGGACCCTGTTTCCCGGCGGGAATTCTGGCAGATGTTATACCGCCTTAATAAAGAGGGGATGACTATTTTCGTTTCCACACCCTATATGGATGAAGCTGAACTCTGTACCCGGGTAGCTATCATGAGCCAGGGCCGGATCGTCGCCTGTGACACGCCGGCGCAGCTGAAAGCTGCGTATCCCTTCCGGCTGTTTGAACTCAAGACGGCAGAAAAACAGCTCAAGCAAGTGCTGGCCGGATGCCCGATCCTGGATATCAATTCTTTTGGCGACAGGTATCATCTGGTGGCCGGGAATGAGCCGCACGTGATTCCTGCAGTTGAAGCGGCGCTTAAGACAGCCGGTATTGACCATTACAGCCTGCAGGCGATTGCGCCGACGTTAGAGGATATTTTTGTTTATCTGGCAGACGGGGGAGGGGTTCGGCATGAATGCGGTAGAAACTGAAAATCTAACCCGGATGTTCGGCGAATTTATTGCCGTTAATCAGGTCAGCCTACAAATCCGCCAGGGAAGTATCTATGGGTTTTTAGGTCCCAACGGTTCGGGAAAATCGACAACCATTCGCATGCTGTGCGGCATACTGACGCCAACAAGCGGAACCGGCCGTATTCTGGGCCTTAACCTGGCTGATCAGGGCGAAAAGATCAAGGAGCATATCGGCTATATGTCCCAAAGATTCAGCTTGTACGATGATCTTACCGTTCTGGAAAATCTCGAATTTTATGCCGGCTTGTACAGTCTGGCCGGCAGCCGGCGCAAAGAACGGATTGATGTTATGCTGGCAATGGCCGGACTAAAGGACCGGCGGCAGGAACTGACGGCCAACCTGGCCGGCGGCTGGAAACAGCGGCTGGCCTTAGGCTGTTCGATTTTGCATAACCCGGCTATTCTGTTCCTGGATGAGCCGACAGGCGGTGTAGATCCGAAATCCCGGCGCATGTTCTGGGATATTATTTATGATTTGTCGCAGCAGGGAACAACCGTTATGGTTACCACCCACTTTATGGATGAAGCGGAACACTGTGATTCGATCGGCTTTATTTACGAGGGGAGTTTGATTGCCGACGACACTCCGGCTAAGCTTAAACAAAATCTGCCGGGCATGCTGCTGGAAATCCCCACGCCAGACCCGATGGGACTATTTACCGAACTGGCAGGACAACACCGGGAAGTGCTGGACCTTTATCCCTACGGCACCAGTGTGCATATGCTTATCAGCGCAGATTGCCTGCCGGATTATAAAGAATATGATTATAAGATTATTACGCCGTCGCTCGAGGATGTTTTTGTCTACTATGTTAAATCAAAGCGCAAGGAGCTGATGGTATGATTCGACTTAGGGCCTTGCTTATCAAGGAATTTATTCAGATGAAGCGGGACCGTCTGACGTTTGCCATGATGGTGGGTCTGCCGATTGTACAGCTCTTGCTGTTTGGCTTTGCCATTAACACCGATGTCAAGCATCTGTCCACCATTGTTTTTGACCAGTCACTGCAGCAGGAGGGCCGCGATTTACTGGCCGCGTTTCAGGCCAGTGAATATTTTGATATTAAGTATGTCGCCACCAGCTACCAGGAAATTACCGAGGCGGTGGACAGCGGCAAGACCAAGGTGGGAATTGTTATTCCACCCGATTACACAGACAGTATTAAACATGGCCGCAGTGCTGCGGTGCAGGTCATTGTCGACGCTTCGGACTCTATGGCCGCGTCGTCGGCCATAGCCTCGGCCCAGTTAATTGGCCAGATACGGTCCCAGGAATTATTGGTAAAACGTATGCAGGGCTCACTGGGAAAACAGGTAGTGGCGCCGATCGACATTCGCATCAGACCCTGGTACAATCCTGATTTTATCTCGCCGTTCTATATGGTGCCGGGGATACTGGGGATTGTGCTTACGATGACCATGGTTATGATTACCTCGATGGCCATTGTCCGGGAGCGGGAACGCGGCACTCTGGAGCAGCTTATTGTCACGCCGATGAAGTCCCATGAGCTAATGCTGGGAAAAATTATCCCTTATATTATTGTAGGCTATGTCCAGGTCACTCTGGCGCTGTTGGTCGGGGTGCTGGTATTTGATGTACCGCTCAGAGGCAGCCTGAGTCTCTTATACGCCCTGACAACGCTGTTTATCATTGCCTCACTGTCACTGGGCGTGCTTATCTCAACAATTGCCAAAACGCAGATGCAGGCCATGCAGATGTCCTTTTTTATCTTTCTGCCCAGTGTGCTGTTGTCGGGTTTTATGTTTCCCCGGGATGCCATGCCGCAGTTTTTTTACCAGCTGGGGCATTTGCTGCCGCTGACCTTTTATCTGCAAATTCTGCGCGGCATTGTGCTCAAAGGCATAGGGATCAATTTTTTGTGGTCCCAGGTATTCGCGCTGCTTGTCTATATTCTGGCGGCCTTAGCGATCAGCATTATGAAGTTTCAAAAAAAGATTGCCTAAGCAAAAGGCCGCGTCCGTTTTGGGACGCGGCTTTGCTTAAGCAGCTATTGTTTTAATACGCCGAGTCTGGCAAGAACTTCTTTCACCTGCGCTTTCTTTTCCGCAGTTAACTGGGCGGCCGGCGGCAGGACATAGGTAGGAATGTCGATACCAGTCATTTTCACCGCCTCTTTGACCACACTGTAAAAAGGCGATTCTAAAGCAAACATGGGTGGAACATAACTCAGGAGTTTCTGCAGTTCAATCAGGCGAGAGCCATCTTGAGTGCGGTAAGCCTGATAGATGCCTTTGGTGAGATACGGGGCGAAGTTAGCACTGGAAGGGAAAGCGCCGTCACCGCCGATAATCAGGGTATCCAGCAAATACTCGTCAAACCCGGCATAGACGGCAAAATCGGGACGGACAGGTTTGACAGTAAGAATTACGTCCCGGATATGCCGGATGGTATCAACGGTATCCTTAATACCCACGATATTAGGAAAATCCAGGGCGAGTCGTTTTACCAAGGCCGGGCTGAGATCCTGATTGGTGAGCGCCGGGAAATTATAGAGAATGATGGGAAGATCAACCGCCTTGGCGACCTGTTTATAGTAGTTATAGATATTCTCTTCCTGCAGGATGGCATAATAAGGATTGACTAAGACCGTACCAGCCGCGCCGAGGGCTTGTGCATGGAGCCCAAATTTAACGGTTTCCGCAGTTGACGGCGAAGCAATACCGATTAGGGCAGGCAGGCGATGATTGGTATAGGTTACACAAAATTCAGCGACTTCTTGGCGCATTTCGCTGGACATTTGACTAAATTCTCCGGCACTGCCCAGAAAAAACAGCACATCGACACCGCCGGCGATCAGATGGTCGATTAGCTGTCCCATGCCGGCTTTGTCAAGTTGTCCGTCCTGATTTATGATAGTTGGAACCGGCGGGATAATGCCTGTAAATAAAGGCGTGGCCATTGTTCATTCCTCCAGACTGGTATGCGCTAGCGGACTATTGTAGATTGATTATACCATAACTTTTTTGGAATTAAATTCTGCAGCAGGCTAGTTAATGCATAAGGAGTTAAAATTAGCATGGAAATTCACTATGTGGAACAAAAACGCTGATAATCGACAGAATTCAATGATAGGGTTATTGACAGTGCAGCTGCTGCATGTTAAAATTTTAACAAAGTCAGGCGAATCTTGACCATATTTGCCAGAGAATAAGAGAGGCATGAAACACGAGGGACTATAACCTAGCCCTTGCCTGTTTTATGCTTTTTTTGATTGCTTGGCAGCACAGCCCACTTTTTTTGAGAGGGGGTGACTAACAGTGCTTCGGACCGCCGTCATTGAGTCCGTCTTGGTTTGGTTTTTATTCGGGTCGTTCTTTCTTTGCCGGGCGTTTACCCTCGTAGCAGTTTGGCAGCAAAATTCGAAGTCGTAGTCTGACGGAACAGAACTCTTTTGTTTTTTATCCCGCAGGGATGAATAACAAAAGAGTTTTTGTTTATACGGCGCCCTGCCGGTGGCAGGAAAAGTTTACATTGCGGCGAATGTTAATGCAATGTTAATTATAAAGTGTAAACCGAAAAAGCAGGGAGGAGATAATGTTATGACAAGCTTTGAAAATGTAGCCGTAATAAAGCAGGCGAATATATATTTTGGCGGCAAGGTAACAAGCCGCACCGTGCTGTTTAAAGACGGCAGCCGCAAGACACTGGGCATTATGCTGCCGGGCGAATACGAATTTGGTACAGATGCCGCGGAAGTTATGGAAATGCTGGCCGGTGAAATGGCCGTGCTGCTTCCCGGTCAAACTGAGTGGCGTACATATACAGGCGGGGAAACCTTTGCTGTACCGGCGCAGGCAAAATTTAAACTGGATGTAAAAACAGTTGTTGATTATTGCTGTTCTTATGAAGAATAGGCAAACAGGCAGTGCCTTCTGACGGCACTGCCTGTTTGCTTATTTTTAGAGATTAATTTCCGGCGCTGCTATTGACCGGCTTGGCGGCCACCTGTTCGCCATTGGCGATTTTTAACCAGGTACGCACAGCATCGGCAATTACAAAAACGACAAGCACAATCATAATGCCGCTGGCACCGGCCAACAGATAGTTGTCCTTAGGCAGATAGATGGTAGTGATATTAAGATAACCGGCGGCTACTGTCGTAACAGCCAGGAAACACATTGGCAGGATAGTTGTCCAGGTATAACGGCCTTTACC
>JAEZQV010000311.1 GCA_023441125.1 Bacillota bacterium | reverse complement strand
TGGTAAAGGTATCCGGATTACTGAGCGCCGCCCAAACCTCCCGGGCGTGGCCCATGTTATGGGCGGCAAACAAAGGTTCCTGTACACTGTCCAGTAAACCGCGTTCCGCCAGCTTGACGGTCCGCGGTGCGCTCGTTTCGGATTTATATTCCTGGTAGGCGCTGCAAACCTGTACACACTGGCCGCAAAAGCAGCATTTGTCATAGTTTATGTCTACCGGCATACCCTCCGGCCCGCCAATGGCCCCCACCGGACAGACTTCGGTACAGCGCCGGCAACCGGTGCATAATTCCTGATCGATTTCGATTGTATATTGCATCCTGCTCACCTCCTATTTTTTAAACATGCCGGCAATTGTCGCCACGGCTTTTCTATTTTTCTCTTTTTTCTCTTTATGCGGCTCTACCAGCCGCAGCGCTTTTGCCGGACAGGTTTCCACACAGACCGGTCCATTCTCCCGGGTATGGCATAAGTCGCATTTATTACCGTATAACCGTGGCTTGCCCAGGTTTTCCTGAATGACCTCCTGGCCCCTGACAAAATGCGGCACCAGTTCCACGGCGCCGAAGGGACAGGCCACCAGACAGTCTTTGCAGCCTTTGCACTTCTCGGTGTGAATGAGCACTTTATCGCCTGCAAAGTAAATGGCCTTTTCCAGACACGCCTGGGCGCACGGGGCATCCTCACAATGATGGCACTGGATCGGCATGGACACACTTTCCACGCGGGTAACAAACAGTTTTGGGAAAACCGGGGTATCAATATTTCCCGCCGTAATACCATTTACATTATGGGATACATGACAGGCGATTTCACAGGCTTTACAGCCAATGCATTTTTCCCCGTCGCCAACCACAAACGGGCTTAATTTCTCCATAGTTGCCTCCCTTTTCAAGAAGTCTGGCTTCTTATTTTTTTATTTACGATACAACAGCTCCCATTTTACGTTTCAGTTCGTTGTACGCTGCCGTAAGCTCGGCTTCGGCCTTGGCCTGGTTTGGGATGGCGTCCACGCGGACCGCACAGTACTTGTATTCCGGGGTTTTGGATATGGGATCGACCACATGGATGGTAAGCTCGTTGCAAGCTCCGACCCACCATTGGTAGGTCATGTAGACAACCCCGGCTCCCACCCGGTCGGTTACCAGCGCCCGGGTTATTACCGATCCGCGCCGGGTAGTCACCCGCACCAGCTCTTCATCAACAATACCAAGCTTAGCGGCATCGGCCGGATTAATCTGGAGATAGCCGGGCTCGTCGGCCAGTTTGGCCAGACCCCAGCAGTTGCCGGTCATGGTCCGCGCGGAATAATGCCCTACTTCCCGCACCGTCGACAGCACCAGCGGATACTCCGCATCCGGCCGTTCAACCGGCGGACGCCACTCGGCCGCAAAGAAATTGCCTTTCTTGCTGGGCGTCTGGAAGACATTGCCCTTGAACAGATACGACGTGCCGGTCTCTGCCGTAGTGCGGCACGGCCATTGAATGCTGCCCAGCTCTTCGAGCCTTTCGTAGGTGGCCCCGCTAAAACTCGGGCACAGGCTGATCATTTCGCTCCAGATTTCCTGAGTGTCTTTGTAATTCATTTCATAGCCGAACCGTTTGGCTAATTCGCAGATAATTACCCAGTCGTCCTTCACGTCGCCTTTGGCCGCCACTGCTTTGCGGAACCGCTGAAACCGGCGGTCGGCGCCGCTGAATACGCCCCCATGCTCGCCCCAGGCGGTGGCCGGCAAAATAACATCGGCGTGCAGTGCCGTCTTATTCATGAAAATATCCTGCAGAACAACGAGCTCCAGTTCGTCCAGCGCCTGGCGCACGCCGGCGGCGTCCGGATCACTCTGTACCGGGTCTTCGCCGATGATATAGAAGGCTTTGAGTTTGCCCTCTTCGGCGCAGTGGGGAACGTCGGTCAGCATGTAGCCCACTTTGTCCGGCAGACTCTCCACGCCCCACGCCTGCGCGAATTTCTGGCGGATAGCCGGATCGGTCACCGGCTGATAGCCGGGGAATACGTTGGGCAGCGCCCCCATGTCGCAGGCGCCCTGCACATTGTTTTGTCCGCGTACCGGCCCAATGCCCGAACTGGGTTTGGCGATCTGACCGGTTAAGAGGCACAGGCTGCCCAGGCCTTTGACCACGTCCACGGCCTGATTGTACTGGCAGACACCCATGCCGTAGAGAATAAACGACCGCTCTGATTTTGCATAGATTTCCACGGCCTGCTCCACAAGCTTCGGGTCCAGGCCGGTAATCTGCTGCGCATACTCCGGGGTATATTTAGCAACCATTTGCCTGTATTCCGCAAAACCATCCGTGTATTTATCAATATAGTCCCGGTTCTCCCAGCCCCGGGACAGGATAATATTGGCAAAGCTGTTCACAGCGGCCATGTTCGAACCATTTTTGATCGGCAGCCAGATGTCGGCGATCCGGGCCGCTTCCGTCTTGCGGGGATCAACAACAATAATCTTGGCGCCTTTTTCTTTGGCTTTGAGGATGCGCCGGGCAACCAGCGGATGTGAATCGGCGCCGTTATAGCCAAAAATAAACAGACAGGTGGCATCTTCTATTTCCGGGATGGAGTTGGTCATCGCTCCACTGCCAAAGGTAGTAGCCAGACCGGCTACAGAGGGAGCGTGTCAAACCCGGGCGCAGTGATCGATATTGTTGGTACCGATGACCGCGCGCATAAATTTCTGCATGAGATAGTTGGGCTCATTGCCCATACCCCGGGCTGAGCCGGTGCCCATAATCGCGTCAGGGCCGTACTTCGCCTTAATGGCCTTAAGTTTGTCGGCTACAAAGTTCAGGGCTTCATCCCATTCCACTTCCCGAAACTCTTCGCTGCGGTTCATTCTGATCAAGGGTTTTGTCAACCGTTTGCTCAAAATTTTTGTGTCGTTCAAGAAGTCCCAGCCATAGTGGCCCTTCAGGCAAAGCTCACCTTCATTAACGTGCCCGTTGGCCGGTTCGGCGCCGACTACTCTGTCATTTTCCACCAGCAAATACATTTGGCAGCCGGCACCACAGTACGGACATACTGTTAGAACTTTTTCCAAAATCGAGTCCTCCTTTAATAATGACTAACCATATCATACCGCTATAAATGCAAATAGCATGCCAACCTGGCATGCTAACAGTTCATATTATAAATCTTCCCAGCTAAAATTAAGAAAAATATCTATATTTATTGGAGTTGTCACAATAAATAAATCTTTCATTTCTTTTGTCATATCGACAAAAAACTGCAAAAATCTAAATAAATTTACCTGCAATGCTTTGCACAGGTCTGCAAAAATTGCAGACCTGCGGGTTGCTGCCCTGCAAAAATTACACAGCTGCCGCTCAGGACTCCGATTGTCTTTTTTGCATTTTTTCCAGGCGGTAATATAATGTTCTGACCGAAATTCCCAGATGCTGGGCGGCTTTTGTCTTGTTGCCGTGCCATTTTTCCAGCGCCTCTTTCACCAGATGATCGAAATGGTCCTGTAAAACATGATGCTCCAGTTGATCATCCGTTGGGGCCGCAGCCGGCTTTACCGCCGGGCGGGCGGTATTGTTGCCGTCCGTTAAATTGCCCAGGTGCTCGAGCCTTAGTTCTGCGGCGTCATACATAAAGGACACCCATTCCATGGCGTTCCGCAGTTCGCGGACGTTGCCTGGCCAGGAATAATTAAGCAAAAACTCGGCCGCCGAACTGCCGATATCCCGAAAGTGCTTGCCGCGGCGCTGTGAAAAATCCCGCAAAAACATCAGCGCCAGCGGCAAAATATCATCCTGCCGTTCCCGGAGCGGCGGAATGATAATCTGCCCCACTTTTAAACGATAATACAAATCCTTGCGGAATAACCCCTGTTCAATGCGCTGTTCAAAATTCAAATTCGTTGCACAAATAATCCGCAAATCGGTTGTAATTTTCTTTAACCCGCCCACCCGGTAAAAACTCTTTTCTTCCAGGACCCGCAGCAATTTGGCCTGCAGTTCGGTGGGAATCTCGGCAATTTCATCGAGAAAAAGCGTCCCGCCCATGGCCATATCCAGCTTTCCCTTGCTGCCGCGGGCCACGCCGCCGGTGAACGAACCAGCCTCATAGCCGAACAGTTCACTTTCAAACAAACTGGGAGTAATCGCCGTACAATTGATATCCACAAAGGGTCCTGCCAGTTCGGTGTGCATGCTGCCAAAGTGAATCATCCTGGCAATAATTTCTTTACCGACGCCGGTTTCTCCCTGAATTAATACCGGCAAAGACCGGTCGGTATGATATTTTTCCGCTTGCTCGGCAATCCGTTTCATCACCGCCGAATATATGCCGATTTTCGCGGTGCCGGCCTGCTCAGCCACCATTGCTTTCAGGTGCACGAGTTGACGCTCAATATCGGCGGTCGCCACTTTGACATTCTCGTCGAAGTGACGGGTAAGCGCCTGGTTCTCCTGCAGCAGCGCCTGATGTTCCTCCACCCTGTGCAGGACTGCTTTCAGTTCCTGGACATTGATTGGTTTGGTCAAATAGTCATAGGCGCCGGCCCGGAGGGCCCCAATCGCCAGAGCGATATCAATAAAGCCGGTGTACAAAACAAGGTCGGCCTGCCAGGGACAGGTGAGGGCTTTGATCTCACGGATTAGATCAATCCCCGACATCCCGCCCATTTTAATATCGGACAAAACCATGTGAAACCGGTCCTGCTGATAGGCGAGTAACGCCTCCTCCCCGGAAGAGCTCTCGACGATCTGATGGCCCAGCAAAACTAAATAATCAGCTAGAAATGACCGGCTTTCCTGTTCATCATCAACTAGTAAAATGCGCATAAATTCGTCCTCCTGCTGTTAGTACCATACCAGGCCTAAACCGGTTGAATGCCGACGGTATATTTTCGCCATGCTCCTTACGTTTTGCAGTTAGGTTTCCGTATATATGGGAAACGATACTTTGACAGTTGCCCCGCCCCCCGGATTATCGCCAACACTGATCAAGCCGTTGCTGGCAGTTATAATGGAATGTACGATGGACAGGCCCAATCCCATGGAATCACCCGATTTAGTGGAGAAAAAGGGCTCGAAAATGCGGTCTTTCATCATTTCGTCAATACCCAGACCGTTGTCGCTCACTTCCAGATAGACAGCATCATCACTCCAGGTACGAACCGTGATCTCCCGCAGCTCCAATTTCGTACCGTCCAGGGCCTGCATGGCATTCATCAGCAAATTGAGCAAGACTTCTTCAAACCGCAACGACGATCCATATACAAACGGCAAATCGGCTGCCAGATATTTTTTGACCTCGATATGCCGGGAAACCATTTGGCTGCTTACCAGCGACAACGCTTTATCCACAATTTCATTCAAATTGCAGGGCACATAATCATAGTTCTGACTGTTGCGCAGGAAAGAACGCAAATGATTAACAATGTTGTCGATCCGGTCCACCTGATGGGAAATATTCGCCACGCACTTGATCACCTCGCCGGCCGGCATATCGCCTTTGGATTGATAATGCAGCAAAACGGTTTCTGCCAGCAGGCGGATGGCATTCAGCGGCTGATTGATCTCATGGGCAATACCGCCGCCAATAATGGCCAGCGTAGTAACCCGGGCCGCCCGCTCAATAGCCGCCCGGGCTTCGGCAATTCTGATTTCCGCCTCCTTCTGGGCAGTAATATCCCGGCCTACCGACTGGTACTCAACAACCGCGTCATGCTCGTTAAAAATGGCCCGGTTGTTCCATTGCACCCAGCGCTGGCCGTCCTGGGTCACCACCTGATACTCGGATACAGCTACCGGTTTCTCCGGGGTAAGCGACGCAAACATGCGCAAAACGGTATCCTGGTATACAGGGGGAACGAAATGAATAAAATTCTGGCCGATAACCTCATCCATTCCTTTGCCGAAATAACGGCAAAAAGCACCGTTAACGAAGGTCAGGCGGCCGTCAGGCAAAATCCGGCGAATCAAATCTTCCTGATCCTCCACCACCGCCCGGTAACGGGCCTCGCTCTCTTTCAGTTGCTGCTCAACCTGTTTCTGCGCGGTAATATCCCGGCCTACCGACTGAATTTCCACCATTTTGCCACTGTCAGCAAAGATAGCCCGGTTGACCCACTGCTGCCAGCGCACCTCGCCATCCGCCTGGATAAACTTGCGTTCCACCATGGCTACCGGCTTGTCCTGCGATAAGGAAAAAATTTGCTCTTTAAACAGTTCATGCTCTGCCGCCACAATGAGGGAGAGGACATTTTTGCCGATCAGGTCTTCCATTGTTTGGCCGAAATAGCGGCAAAAGGCACTGTTGACAAAGGTCAGGCGGCCGTCAGGCAGAAACCGGCGGATTAATTCGTCCTGGTCCTCCACCACCGCCCGGTAGCGGGCCTCGCTCTCCTTCAACTGCTGCTCAACCTGTTTCTGGCTGGTAATATCCCGGCCCACCGACTGCAATTCCACCAGTTGGCCGCTGCCATCAAAAATGGCCCGATTGACCCATTGCTGCCAGCACACTTCCCCGTCCGGCCGCACAAATTTGCGTTCTACCGTAGCCACCGGGCAAGTCACTGTTAAGGAAAAAATTTGTTTTTTGAATAGCTCCTGCTCCTCTGGTTGTATCAGCGTCATTACATTTCGCCCGATGAGTTCTTCCATAGACTTGCCGAAATAGCGGCAAAACGCACTGTTGACAAAGGTTAGTCGGCCGTCAGGCAGAAACCGGCGAATGAGGTCCACTTGATCTTCAATCACTGCCCGGTAGCGGGCTTCGCTTTCTTTTAATGCTTCTTCGGCTGATTTATTCATGCTAACTCTCCCAGCTTAACAACAGTTTCATAACAGTAATCATCCTGTACCTCGCGGCGGCGTGTCTGCTGCCGAGCCGTACTTTCCTCACAATTAAGTCGAAATCATATACCCCACCCCAGGATAGGTTACAATAATTCTGCCATCGCAGTCGGCATTTTTGATCTTCTGCCGGATACGGGCTATTGCCACCCGCAGGTAATCAACATCGTCACGGTATTCGCTCCCCCAGATATCGCTGAGGAGCTGTTCGTGCGTCATGACCTTGCCGGCATTAATCATGAGCAGGGAAAACAGCTTGTATTCCGTTTCAGTCAGCTTCAGTTCCCGGTTGCCGATCCAGATGCGCCGCTGGGCCAGATTAACAGTAACCTCGCCGTTTTTAATTTCACTGGTTGTATGGTTATTATTTTCCCGGCTGGCAGAACGCCGCAAGACGGCCTGGACCCTGGCAAACAGTTCGTCCAGGGCAAACGGTTTGGTAAGATAATCATCGGCGCCCATATTGAGTCCGCGCACTTTGTCCGTTGAGTCGCCACGCGCCGTCAGCATAATGACCGGCACATTGGAAAAGGTCCGCAGCCTTTTTAAGACTTCCAAGCCATCCAGCCCCGGCATCATAATATCCAGCAAAACCAGCTCGGGGTCCAGGACATCCAGGCTAGCCAACGCGTCTTGGCCACTCGGGAATATATAGGGTTCATATCCCAGCGACTTAAGGTTGGCGGAAATAAACCGCAGTATTTTAGGCTCATCATCTATAATGAATACTCTACATTTTTTCATACTCATCACCAGCACTATTATATTTAGGTATGGAAACTATAAAGGTACTGCCAGCCCCCTGGCTGCTGCTGACTTTGATTTCGCCGCCATGCGCTTCGACAATGCCCTTACATATTGCCAGCCCCAGCCCGGTCCCGCCGGTACGCCGGTTCCGGCCGACATCGACACAGTAAAACCGGTCAAAGATTTTAGCCAAATGCGGCTCACTGATCCCGATGCCATTATCGGCGACACTGATGTGGACATACTTTTCATCACTGCTCGCACTAATTTTAATCTGGGGGGCATTATCATTATAGCGAATGGCATTGGTGAGCAGATTGGACAGAACTTGACCCAGCCGGACCCTGTCGCCATATACAAACGGAGAATTTTCCGCCACGTCTGATTCTATTTTGGCATTACCGGCGAAATGCTTAGATAATTTTCTGACGGCACTATCGATAATGACATGGGGGCGTACCGGTTCCCGTTCTAAACGAATGGCTTTGGCCTCAATGCGCGAAATGTCAAGCCAGTCATTAACCAGTTCCTGAATGTGGTTAATGTCCTCATGAATTCCGGTCAGCATCTCCTGCTTAAAGTCTTCATCCCAGTCCGTATCCTTGCGCAGCAGTGTTTCCACACTGCCCTTGATACTGGTAATGGGTGTTTTGAATTCATGGGAAATCATCGAGATCAGGTCACTCTTTAGTTTGTCAACTTCCTGCTCCTTAGTAATATCCCGCCAGACAAAACCTTTGCCGATCGTATAATGTTCATCGCCGGTGACCGGGAAGGCGGAAAGCAGCATATAGCGAGGGGTCCCTTCCTGATTATATTTAAACCTGTAAATGCCGTACTCCTGTCTGGCCTGCTGAATTATTTTCCGGTCAGATTCCGCCAGGCCCCCGGCGATAACAGCAAAAATATGCGTTTCCGGCAAGCCGCGCAGTTCGTCGCCGGGAATGCCGAGCAACTTGGCCATACGCCCGTTGGCGTAGGCGACCTCCAGCTTGTTGTCAACTAATATAATAGCATCGTTCATGCTTTCCAGCACGGCTTTTAACACAGCAAGATTTTGCTGCAGGGTTTGGGCCAGCATTTCTTTCTGGATAATAATGCCGGCTGACTGGGACATTGTTTGCAGAAAATTCCGGTCGCCCTCACTCAATGGCGAATTGGATACGACCAGGTGTCCAAACGTTGTATTGCCGGCACGAATCGGCTGAATATAGTACCGCTGGGCATTTTTATGTCTGACACGTGCAGCCGCCGCTTCATGATCATTCACGCCGCTTACATCTTCATCATAAGGCCCTAACAGCGAAAACACCGGTTTGGTAAGGTACAGATTTACTTTAACCCCGGACAGCTCAAAAAACTGTTTAAGACATCCCCCGATTATACTGGCACCACCCGGATAAGGGCTAGTAGGCGTAATCAATTGGTTTAGGATGGCGAGTTCCTGATTGCTCCGCTGCAGACTGCCGGTTCGTTCCGCTACCCGCTGCTCCAATTCCGCATTCAGCCTGAGCAACGCCTGCTGGCTGCTCTTGGTTTGCTTAGCCAGTGTAAAAAAGTTTTCCGCCATGGCCGTAAACTCCCGTGGGGCAAACCGGGGAAAACTCACGACGGGGATTGCATTGCCGGCACTCATTATATTCTGAACATACTCCATAAGTATTCGGATTGTGCTATTGATGCGTTTGGCCGGAAAATAACCCAGCAAAAGGGTAAAGACCAGCGTAATAATCAGGTTGAACGCTATTGATTCCCAGGATGGTCCATAGGGTTGAAAGAGCTGCAGAACACTAAGAAAGATTACCGGAATCATAGGGATAATAGCAAAGGCAATCCACAAATGGCTTTTAATCGACAGATTTTTCACACTATTCCTCCCGTTATTGCAAAACAATATTTACTTGCTGTCAGGATAATAAAAACCAGGGCTGCCGTGAGCGGCTCCTGGTTTCTTATATTACAACATATCAATACCCCAATGACCGTGGCGGGTTGAGCTGGCTCATTTCGGCCGGCAAACCGCCGCCGCAGATATCCTGTAAAGTGGCTTCCTGTCCGGGTTCCAATACCAGGAATTCTTCATCCCACTGCCCCAGTAATAGTTTTTTAAATAACCGGAGCGATCCTTTGACTACTTCGTGGCATAAATGCAAAGTTTCGGCAAACTGCCGCGTCTCCGGCAGTACAGTTTCCAAGGGATACGCGCCTGTGTCAATGAGAATGAAACGCTTATAATGCCCGAGCATAACCTTCATGATCCGCAAAGCCCGTTCATGGCCATACCGCTCAACACATCGCTCATATTCGCGCAACAAATTGCTCTCGTTATCCAGCCAGCCTTTGGTAAGAAAATAAGTGCCCATCTCTTTTGACAGATTATTGCGAATTTCGCACGAACCCAGCAGCAGCGGAATGCAATCATCCACTTTGGGGAGCACAATTCTCGCTTTGGCCGACTTAATACCTAAGAGACTGTTGCCGCAATAGCCGAATACTAACAAAATATTTTCGACATTATCGATACGGTTGATTTTTTCCTGGATTCGCGTGTGTAATAATTCCGGGGTATTATGCAAGCCTGATTCAACATAAATTACCGGATATTTTTTGCCTGTTTCCTTTAATGCCAATGTAAGCTCCTGCTGAATTGTCTGGCATGCTAATATTGCCGTACCCATCCAACCACTTCCTTCACGACGATTGAACAACTCTCCGGTTCGTAACTAGAATCTTCCGACACATTTCGACTGCTTTGGTACAGTCGTTAGCCCAAAAGTCAGCGCCCGTGTACTCCCTGACACTTTCGTTGACTAAGCCGCCGATAATGACGGTAAGCCGCGAACGTAAACCGGCTTCATCCAGCAAGGCAATTGTTTTTTTCATGGATTCGTAAGCCCCGGTGATGAGTCCTGTTAAACAAACAACCCGGCTGTTATGCTGTTTTACGGCCTCGACAAATTTATAACCAGGCACGTTGACCCCCAGATCGCAGATACCAAAGCCATTATAGCGCATAATCCCGGTGGTAATATTTTTGCCAATGTCATGGATGTCATTTTCTACCGTGCCAAAAACAACCGTGGGATAACAGGCTTTAGCGACAATTCCCCGGTGTTTCGTTACCAGCGCCAGCACTTCTTTAAAAATCTCGGACGCCATAATCAGATCTGATAAAAAGTACTCACCTTTGCTGTACAATTCGCCAACCCGGTCAATACGTGTCCTGATTTCCTCCAGTAAAACATAAGGGCTGATCCCCATCTGCAGGCCTTGTTTGACCAAATTGATTACCATCGTATCATCGAGCTTGCTCATAGCGCCTACCAGCATCTTCTGGGTTTTTAACATAATTTCACAGCCTTCCGGATAACGGATACGAAGTTGCCTTTAATTCAAACCGGTCTTTGTGGCAGATCATCGTAGCCACACCCAACAGTTTATCATCTTCCGAATAGATAAGCTGTTTAATGCCCAGAGCGGGCAGGGCCTCTTCCGCTTCCAGCAATTTGGCTTGTTCGGCCGACAATGTCGCCACGAAAATCAGCATATCATTGCGAACCGGCACACTTTCCTGATGCCTGGCAACCACTTCGGGAAAATCGGCATATTCCAGCTGGTTTTCCAGTAAGGGTTTCCCTTTTTGGTAC
>JAEZQV010000288.1 GCA_023441125.1 Bacillota bacterium | reverse complement strand
GGTTGCAATCCCGTTACCAATTAGATTGGTGATCGCACGGCCTAAGGACATGAACCGGTCAATGCCGAAGATTAGGGCCAGTCCGGCCACCGGAATGCCCGGGATAACGGATAATGTGGCGGCAAGTACGATAAAACCGCTGCCGGTTACGCCGGAAGCTCCTTTCGAGGTTAGCAGCAGGACGGCGAGAATAGTTATTTGGTGCATCAAAGTAAGCTCAGTGTTCGTTGCCTGGGCGACGAAAATGGCGGCCATCGTTAAATAGATCGACGTACCATCCAGATTAAAGGAGTATCCTGTTGGCACTACCAAACCGACAATGGCTTTGGGGCAGCCCAGCTTTTCCAGTTTCGCCATCAGGCGCGGCAGAACGCTCTCGGAGGAAGAAGTGCCCAAAACAATTAAAAGCTCTTCTTTGATATAGGCAAGGTACTTGAAAATACTGATATGAGCCCAGCGGGCGATTGAGCCAAGGATGACCAGGATGAAGAAGGCACAGGTTGCGTAGAAGCATCCCAGCAGCTTAGCCAGCGGCCCCAGCGAGGCAATACCGTATTTGCCGATGGTAAAGGCCATAGCGCCAAAAACACCGATCGGAGCAATCCTCATAATAATATCAACAATGACAAATAAACTATGAGAGATATCGCTGATCAGGTTAAAGAGCGGTTGCCCTTTTTGCCCCATAGCCAGCACGGCCCAGCCAAACAGAACGGAGAATAGGAGCACCTGGAGAATATCACCTTTGGCAAAAGCATCGACAACGCTGGTTGGAATAATGTTCATAAAGAAGTCAACCGAGCTTTGCGATTTGGCGGCAGTGGTATACGCGGCAATGGCCTTGGTATCCAGCTGGCTGACATCGACATTCATACCTGCTCCCGGCTGCAGCCAGTTTACTAAAAATAAGCCGATAATCAGTGCAAAGGTGGTAACCACTTCGAAATAGATTAGGGCCTTGGCACCGACCCGGCCAACCTTCTTTATATCGTCCATACCGGCGATGCCTGTAACAATGGTGCAAAAAATAATTGGCGCAATGATCATTTTTATGAGCTTGATAAAACCATCGCCCAACGGCCGCATGCTTTCTCCCAGGGCAGGATAGAAATGTCCCAGCGCTACCCCCAGAATAATGGCAAGAAATACCTGGGTGTGCAGGGATTTAAAAAAAGATGCCTTCATGTGATCCTTCCTTTCGTCGCTATTAAATTTAGTGTAAGAAAAAATATTGGCTGTTATTTTGTCATAAATCACGACCTTCCCCGGCTGGTGCACTGTAATTTTGGGTATTTATCCGCAAAGCATAAATATCCAATAAAAAGAAAATACCACAAAAACAGGAAGATGAAAATAACTATTACTAAATTTAATAAAAATATATTGAATTCAATATTCATGAGACCGGTAAATGTATTTATAGACTGGAGTTGCTGAACTAAATAAGGTACAATATGTACATAACGGTTATTTAATAGATGGAGGCGCCACCGGTGAGAATTACCAAAGCTGTAAAACAGGAAATGCTCGAATTATTGGAGCAGAATTATCAACATACAACAACCGCATTACAGTATTCCACACCCTTTGAACTCTTGCTTGCCGTGGTCTTATCCGCGCAATGTACCGATGTCAGGGTGAATATTATAACTGCAAGGATGTTCCCGCGCTATAACACGCCGGCAAAGATTCTTGAGCTTGGTCAGGCCGGCCTGGAAGAAGCAATCCGGGATTGCGGTCTTTTTCGCAGCAAAGCCAAAAATATTATCGCCACCTGCCAAATATTATGCCGGGAATATGGCGGCGAAGTTCCCGCCACCTTTGAGGAATTAGTAAAGCTGCCCGGCGTAGGCCGCAAAACGGCGAATGTATTGTTAAGCCAGTTATTTGGCATCCCCGCTATTGCTGTTGACACCCATGTGTTCCGGGTGGCTAACCGGCTGAAGCTGGCTAGCGGTGATACGCCTCTTGCTGTTGAAGAAGGACTCATGCGGGCTATTCCCCGGGAAAGGTGGGGGGATGCCCATCATTGGCTGATTTGGCATGGGCGTAAGGTGTGCAAAGCAACCAACCCGGCCTGCCCTGTATGTCCCTTGCAGCATTTATGTCCAAGCAGTAAGGTTAAAGTGAATTAAACGTTGTATAAATATAATGATTGATGTATAATAATTCGCACAAGATGGGGGGCTGAAGGTATGATTTTCCGAAAAGCAAAATTTAGTGATGTGGAAGACATCCTTAAATTAATTAATGACTATGCCGAACAGGGATTGATGCTGGCCCGGGCCCGCAATACCCTGTATGAAGGGTTGCGCGAGTTCATCCTCGCGGAAGAGGACGGAAAAGTTGTCGGTATTGCCGCGTTGCATCTGGTATGGGATGAACTGGCTGAGATCCGGGCTTTAGCCGTTCATCCCAGTAAGATTAAATCGGGAATAGGCCGGCAGATTGTCGGTATGCTGACTGAGGAGGCCAGGGAACTCGGCGTGAAAACCCTCTTTGCGTTAACTTATCAGCCGGGATTTTTTGCTAAGCTTTCTTTTAAAGAAGTGCCCAAAGAAAGTGTGCCGCACAAAATGTGGAAGGAATGCATCAATTGCCCTAAATTTCCTAATTGTGACGAGATTGCAATGGTGAAGGAATTATAAGCCAGGGGATATACTTTTGATAATGTAAAAAATCGTCCGTGGCAGTAAACCACGGACGATTTTTTTACAGAATGCTACAAGGTAATGCTTTGGCCGGGCGAAACAATGTGTACAGGGATAGGCAGGTCTTTCAATTTGGTTTTAAAGGCTTCGGGCGACTGGGCGATTACTGGCCAGGTATTGTAGTGCATCGGAACGACAGCGCCCGGTTTAAGCAGCCTGGCAGCTTCGGCTGCATCATCGGGACCCATGGTATAGTTGTCGCCGATTGGCAACAAGGCATAATCAATCTTTTCCAGCCGGCCGAGCAGTTCCATATCGCCAAACAGGGCAGTATCACCGGCAAAATAGAGTGTTTTGCCATAAAAGCTGACAATGAATCCGGCCGCATGGCCGCCAGGTACGCCGGCACCGTGGAAAGCGGGGGTTATCCGCACATAACCGAAATCAAAAGATCTTTTGCCGCCGATATGCATGCTTATATTGGCACACTGCTGTTCGCCCACCAGCGCGGCTATTTCAGCCGTAGCGATGACTGTGGCGCCGGTACGGCTGGCAATGGCGACGGTATCGCCGAGGTGGTCGCCGTGGCCGTGGCTGACAAGGATATAATTGCATTCAATTTCGTCTGCTTTGGCGGTTGCCAGGGGGTTGCCGGTTAAAAACGGATCAAACAGCAGGGTGGTACTGCCGCTCGCGAGAGAAAAACAGGCGTGCCCGTGAAAGGTCAAGGTAATCATACTATACACCTCCAGAATCAGTGAATTGCTATAGTAGTATTTTTCCGACCTTGCCAAAAAAATCCTGCCTGATTCGGAAAAAAGCAAAGTATTATAGTCCGGCAGGAAGGTTAATCTGTAAAAGTGGAGAATTTTTTAAAATATCAATTATTTGAACTGCAGAAGGGGCGACGGCTTTGATTCCGGTTTTATCTATAGTAGGCCGCTCAAACAGTGGGAAAACCACTTATCTTGAAAAACTGATCTCCGAACTTAAAAAACGGGGTTATAGAATTGCGGTAATCAAGCACCATCATGGTGAATGTGATTTTGATCAGCCTGGTAAAGATACCTGGCGACACGCGCAGGCCGGGGCCGACGTCGTGTTTTTGGCCTCTCCCCGCCAGTTGGCGATGGTCAGAAATACAGAGCAGGAACTTTCGCTGGACCGGATTGTCGGTTACATCGACAATGTAGATATAATTATCACGGAAGGCTATAAGCTGGAAAGCAAACCTAAGATTGAGGTATTTCGTCAGGCGGCAGGCCAGCCGCCGCTGGGCAGCAAGCCGGAATTGCTGGCGGTGGTAACCGACACACAGCTGTATGAAGGAGTACCGCATTTCAGCCTGGATGATGCCGCCGCGATGGCTGGTTTTATCGAGCGGAACGTGCTAAATAACGAAAACTTAAAGGACTGATTATTTATGCATGACGGACTTAACCGGCAAATTAATTATCTCCGAGTCTCAGTCACTGACCTGTGTAATTTTCGCTGTGTTTATTGTATGCCGACGCAGGGTGTGAAGCTGCTTAGTCATGGTGAAATTCTAAGTTATGAAGAGCTGCTGCGGGTCATACGTATTGTCAGCAGGCATGGCGTAAGCAGAATCCGGCTGACCGGCGGTGAACCGCTGGTCAGGCGCGGTATCGTGGATTTTGTGCGAAATATTGCCGGTCTAAAAACAATAACTGATTTGTCGCTGACAACCAACGGCAGCTTGCTGGCCGGCATGGCCGCCAAGCTTAAAGCGGCTGGTTTGAATAGAGTAAACATTAGCCTGGACACGATTGATCCGGATCAATTTCGCAATATAACCCGCGGCGGTAATCTGGCTGAAACAATCAAGGGGATGGAAGCCGCTTTGGCAGTGGGGTTAACGCCGGTTAAACTTAATGTTGTGCTTACCAATATAATAACGGAACAGGATATCGCATATTTCGTCGATTTGGTGCACCGCGCGCCCGTCTCGGTGCGCTTTATCGAGTATATGCCCATCGGCGAAAACCAAGTTGGACGCGGCCCTGATATCGAGGAGATTAAGACCATTATTAACTCATTTGGCCGGGGATGCCTTAAACCCACCCTGGATGTCCGGGGTAACGGACCGGCCAAGTATTTCGTTCTGCCTCAGGGAAAAGGGTCATTTGGTTTTATAACACCGATTTCAGAGCACTTTTGCAATGCCTGCAACCGTATCCGGTTGACTGCCGACGGAAAGTTTAAGCCCTGTTTGTTATCCAACCAGGAGATTGATATTAAAACGGCACTGAGAAATGGCGCCGGCGATGAAGAGATTGCGAAGTTATTTTACAATACTATTGCAGATAAACCACAGGGTCACACCCTGTCAACTCCCGGCGGCCAGACTGCGTTTTTTCGGAAAATGTCACAAATTGGCGGTTGATTTACCTAAAATACAGAATGGATAGCTGGCCGGCAAAAGCGTAACTTTCAAAAACCTGAAGGTTACGCCTTTGCTTTGGCTTGTTCATGTATGCCGGGTTGTTTTTTCCATATAATACATGATGAGTGCTTGCTTATATATTCCAGACGGTAATGCCTCTGTTTGCGGAAAGGAAGTATGTGCTTTGAACAATGCACGCTCAGATATTCCCACCATCTATACTTTTGTTACGCCTATTCGCTCGGTTGCTTTTTCCAATCATTGTGTCTGGGTGGAGCAGAGCAAGAAAGATTTGGCTGCAGGTGAAGAATGCGCAATATATTATGAGCCGTATCCCAATTGCGTATTTCCGGCTACGCTTGATGCGATAATGATTGAAATCTCCGCTCAGGTAACCGGATACAAGGTTGCAGGCTTTGCCGTAATTCCCGACCAGGAACGGCGGGAGCTGCATATTGACCAGTGGCATGCTACCTTTGAGGAGGCGAAACTGGCCGCTACCAATTGGCTGCTGTCAGTCGGTGAGTTTATCAATATGGCTTAGCACTGCCGGTGTTTGCCGGCGATTGACACAGTCTGAGTCAGGGTGTGTCACACCCGGTTGGTGTTATAGTGCCCGGCAGCAAGAAGGCTTCTGTATTTCAGCATACAGAAGCCTTCTTTATTTATAGCCTGGTTTAGCAATGTGTCATCTATGTGTTCTGGTACTGTAACACAAAAATGGCACAATGAGACAGTTTTCTAACAACTTTATCCCAACAAAAGGAGTCCGTAATGACAATTTCTTCAAATAACAGGGAAAATAGGCCTGGCACGATTTTTGCTAATATAATTGTGCAGGGAAATAATGGTGCATTTACTTTTACGAATGGTTATCAGCCGGCTATGAACATGTATTATCTTATCCTTTTTTGCATTCGTTTTAAACAGTGGGGGCATAGAGGAAACTCATAAATATATTGAAAATTCTGTATAAATTGGGGGTGAGTATTAAAATAACTGTTAGCATGTAGTAACAAATGTGCCCCGGTTTGGTATAACCTGTTGCAAACCAGAAAATATTGAGGAGGGTTTATAATGACAAAGAAATCTTTTGGGTATTTTATGCCGCCGGTAACTATTATGGGTGTTAGTTGTCTGGAAGACATTGCCGATTACATAAAGCCGATGGGCTTCAAAAAAGCTTTAATTGTCAGTGATAAAGTCCTGGTGCAGATCAAGCTTGTTAACAAAGTGACAGATGTACTTGCTAAGATTGGTGTCGATTACGTAATTTTTGACGGAGCTCAGCCGAATCCGACCGTCGGCAATGTGAATGATGGTTTGAAGATGCTGCGGGAGAATGAATGTGATTTTGTAGTATCTTTTGGCGGCGGTTCACCGCATGACTGTGCAAAAGGGATTGCGCTTGTGGCTGCTAACGGCGGCAAAATTGAAGATTATGAAGGTATTAATAAATCCGCCAAACCTCAGTTGCCGCTGATTGCAGTAAATACCACCTCCGGTACGGCCAGCCAGATGACCCGTTTCTGTATAATTACTGACGAAAGCCGGCATATAAAAATGGCCATAGTGGATTGGCATACAACCGCTGTTATTGCAGTTGACGATGCTGATTTGATGGTTGCCATGCCGCCAGCCCTCACCGCCGCTACCGGTATGGATGCCCTGACCCATGCCGTCGAAGCGTATGTTTCTACGATTGCCACGCCTGTGACTGATTGCGCCGCCCTTAAAGCGATCGAGCTTATTGCCGGTTATTTGCGCCGGGCTGTGCAGGACGGCAATGATATGGAGGCCCGGGAGATGATGACCTATGCGGAATATCTTGCCGGTGTTGCCTTTAACAATGCCAGTCTTGGCTATGTACACGCAATGGCTCACCAGCTTGGCGGCTTCTATGATCTGCCGCATGGGGTCTGCAATGCCATTCTGCTGCCGGCAGTGGAAGATTATAATGCCAAGGTCGTGCCGGAAAGGTTTGTTGAGATTGCCAAGGCTATGGGTAAAGACATTGCCGGTTTGTCTGCTGAGGAAGCGGCAAACGCAGCGCTGGCTGCGATCCGTGAACTGTCTGCCGATATTGGCATTCCGGCCGGTCTGAAAGATCTCAAAGGCTTTGACAAAAAAGATATTCCGGTTTTGGCCGCTAATGCGCTGAAAGACGCCTGTGGGTTCACCAATCCCAAACAGGCCACCCAAGAGGAAATTGAGAATATCTACAAAGCTGCTATATAATTAAGCAAAGCTTGACAATGACATAAAAACATAACAGGAGCCTGGCCTTTGTCCGGGCTCCTGCTTGTGTTCTTAAGTTTTTAAGCCCGCTCTTCCCGGATTGTTTGGGGATGAAACAAATTACAATCTATGCAACCGACTGGAATATTGCAGGAATTATAAAAAAAATGGCAAAATAATATGTATAATAAGGATTCAATCCATTGTTTCATGCACACGATGATTTAATTTACGCAATATTGACCGGATAGCCGTGCAAGGAAAGGGGCCTGGACACAGTAATGGAGTTGACACACTTTAATAATTCAGGTAAGGCTCGGATGGTGGATGTCAGTGTGAAAGATGAAACGAAGCGCGAAGCGGTGGCCGAAGGGCGGATTTCCATGCAGCCGGCGACGCTTGCGTTGGTAAAACAGGGGGCTATGGGCAAGGGCGATGTGTTAGGTGTCGCTCAGGTAGCCGGCGTAATGGGGGCCAAGCGCACCTGGGATTTAATTCCCATGTGCCATCCGCTGTTACTGACCGGTGTTAACCTGAATTTTGCCATTGATGAAGAGGCAAATGCCATAGACATTAAAGCCACAGTCAAGACTACCGGCAAAACCGGGGTTGAGATGGAGGCCCTTACGGCCGTAGCCGTTGCGGCCCTGACGGTCTATGATATGTGTAAAGCAGTTGATAAAGGGATGACAATTGAGTATGTACGCCTAATGGCCAAATCAGGCGGCAAAAGCGGTGATTACATCAGGGAGGAGAAATAAATATGCAGGGTAGAATTGTGGCTGTCTGTACCAGTAGAAATAAAGGCGAGCGCAAAAAAAATGTTGGTCAGGCTAATGTGCTGGTTGGACTTGGTCTTGAAGGCGATGCTCATGCCGGTTTTCAGCACCGGCAGGTTAGTTTGCTGGCTGTGGAAAGTATTGAGAAAATGAGAAAAATGGGACTCGACGTTCATCCGGGTGATTTTGCGGAGAACTTAACTACCGAAGGGCTGACGCTGCCGGTATTGCCGATTGGCACTAAGTTAAAGATTGGCGAGGTCTTGCTGGAAGTCAGTCAGATAGGCAAGGAGTGCCATACCCGCTGTAATATTTACTATCAGGCCGGGGACTGTGTTATGCCTAAAGAGGGCATTTTTGCTATTGTCGTAACAGGGGGTAAGGTCGTTAACGGCGATAGCATCGAGGTGATAGAAAATGTTTAGTATTGGCATCCTTACCGCCAGTGACAAGGGAGCGCGCGGTGAGCGCGAGGACATAAGCGGCAAAGTAATAGCCGACATGCTGGCGGATTTAGGTGAAGTAAAACATTACCAGATTGTGCCTGATGAGCGGGCTGCACTCAGCCAGGCCATTATTGACATGGCGGATAATAAAAAAATTGATCTTATTCTCACTACCGGCGGCACGGGCTTAGGACCGCGCGACGTCACGCCGGAAGCTACCCTGGCTGTGATCGACAGACAAGTCCCGGGAATCCCGGAAGCGATGCGGGCCAAGTCGCTGACAATTACGCCGCGGGCCATGCTGTCCCGGGCAGTCGCCGGGATGCGCGGGCGAACGCTCGTTATTAATTTACCCGGCAGCCCGAAAGGTGTGCGGGAATGCTTGGAAGTTGTGCTGCCGTCGCTGGAGCATGGCTTGGCTATAATGAAAGGCGAGGCCGGCGAATGTGCCAGGCCTTAGCGAGGGTACCATACATTATGCCGGCTGCCAATGCCTTTACAATTCAATAACCGCTTGTTCAATCCGGTTTATACCAGGCGTGGTTTCAAGCTCGTCCAGAAGCTTGAACAACGCCTGGTCTTTATTTTTTGCTTCGATCATGACGTCAAAATCCTGTCCGGCCTCAGCAGCCATAGTCAGAAAGGGAAGAAAGTCCGCCAATTCGATATAAGCGGCATGGCTGCGAAAATCTTTGGTGCTCCTGGGACTTGACAGATGAATTTTGGGAATAGCGCCATGCCAGGTTTTGATAATGGCCGGCCAGATGTCAGCCAGGGTTTCTCCCTGATTTACACACTGGTAATGATGGATATCAAGCACCATGGGGGCGGCAAGCTGTTGACAAAGGGTAAGTACGTCTGCGGCTGTATATACTTTATCATCATTTTCCAGCATGAGCCGCAGGCGAATCCTGGGCGACAACTGGTTGAACCGGGACGCAAATCTTTCCAGGGAACTGGCTTTATCTTTATAAACGCCGCCGACATGCAGGACCAATTGCGGCTGAACGGGCAGGCCCATGGCTTCCAGCATGGTGA
>JAEZQV010000068.1 GCA_023441125.1 Bacillota bacterium | reverse complement strand
AAACAGTACCTTGCCGTCACTTGAGCAGATATCCCTGGCCAACTCCATGCCCGGGACGAGAAACTCAATCCGTTGCTCTATTATCTTGCGATTATCATCAACTGCTTCGCTCATAAGCACCTCTCGTTAGCTGAGTGGTAAAAAAAGTATACATATATGGCAAATAGTTCAACATAATAAGAAAAATTCCTCCAGCTTAAGACAAATTTCTACGTTAATATTTTCCGTTTTTTCAACGCATGTAGAAGGATTTTTGTAATTTGTGGATAAATATTATACCAGTATATTTCCGGAGGTGTTGTTTGAAATGAGTAAATGTTCAACAATCATGGCCATCGTTCAGGGAAATCGTCTGGAAACGGCGGTAAAGGTCCAGGATATACTCACAAAGTATGGCTGTCATATCCGGGTCCGCTTAGGACTCCACGATGCGGCCGTCGATGCCTGTACCAACAGTGGACTAATTCTGTTGCAGTTGTGCGGGGGGGATGTGCCGACAAGCCAGATTGAGCAGGAATTAAAGCAGATACCTGATGTAAAAGTAAAATATATGGTAATTGATTAAGCAAATACGGGCGCGGCTTCCGCGCTCGTAACTATTTACAGCTATAGCCGCTTTATTGACAAAATGAGGAAACAATAATATACTTGTGAAAAAATGCAAAAGCTATAGGAAATTTTAACAGTGGAGGGACATATTGTGTCAGTAAATGTTTATTTTATTCCGTTGACTGACGCTCTGCCAGTAAATGACCAGGCAATAGCTATGGCGAAAATTTTTGATGCTGCCGGTGCAGCCCGGACCATTGGCCATAATGATTTTGTGGCAATCAAAGTGCATGTCGGTGAAAAGAAAAATACCACTCATGTTAAGCCTGAGTTAGTAAAAGTATTGGTGCAAAAGGCGAAAGCGTTAGGTGGTCAGCCTTTCCTTACCGAAACTGCTACCTTATATAAAGGCGAACGCGAGAATGCAGTCAAGCATATCCTGCATGCCCATAACCACGGCTTTGGAATTGAAAATATTGGTGCGCCTTTTATTCCGGCGGACGGACTCGCCGGCAATACCGAACATGAGGTCGAAATTAATGGTGAGCTTCATAAAGCTGTAAAAGTTGCTCGCGAGGTAGTAAGCGCTGATTCGCTATTGGTGGTCTCTCATCCAACCGGCCATCCTGCTGCCGGTTTGGGGGCCTGTATAAAAAATATTGGCATGGGCTTGGCCAGCCGTATGGGAAAAATGCGGCAGCATTCGGCGATGCTGCCGGAAGTTAACAGCAAGTCCTGCCAATATTGCCAGAAATGTATTAAATGGTGTCCGCAGGATGCCATAATTGAACAGGGCGGCAAAGCCTTTATTATTGCGGAAAAATGTATTGGCTGCGGTGAATGTCTGGCTGTTTGCCGGTTTGACGCAGTAAAATATGACTGGAATGCCGAGTCGGGTTATATGCAAAGGAGTATGGCGGAACACGCCTATGGCAGTGTTATCGGTAAGCCCGGCAAATGCTTTTACTTTAATGTGCTTATTGACATGACCAAGGATTGTGACTGTTTTAGCGTAAAACAGTCTAAATTAATTCCCGATATTGGCATCTTGGCATCTGCGGACCCCGTGGCCGTTGATAAGGCCACACTGGACCTAACTGTCAAAGCACACGGCAAGACTTTGGCGGAAATGTCTTATGCCCATCATGATGCTATGATTCAAATTGCCCATGCTGCAAAAATTGGTATGGGTTCATTAGAATATCAATTGAATACACTGGAATAGATAGCTTATTATATATATATAGAAAAAAGATTACCCTACCTGCATATGGGCCGTTGGAGGAGAAAACAGTAAAAGCTATGAAAACAAATGCCGCCAGAATATTGGATGGTCTTAAAATTCCTTATGACCTGTGCACCTATGAGGTTGACGAGAGTGACCTAAGTGCACAGCATGTAGCAAGTAAAGTAAATATGCCTTTGGGCCAGGTTTTTAAAACCCTGGTGGCCAGAGGCGACAAGACTGGTGTTATTATGGCCTGCATTCCCGGCGCTGCGGAATTGGATCTTAAAGTGTTGGCTTCTGTCAGTGGCAATAAGAAAGTAGAAATGGTAGCCTTGAAAGAGGTACAGCCGCTTACCGGCTATATCAGGGGCGGTGTTTCACCGCTGGGTCCCAAAAAGCGCTATCCGGTTTTTATTGACGATAGTGCGGCAAATTGGCCGGTAATTGCTGTAAGTGCCGGTGTGCGGGGATGTCAGATAATTGTTGCACCTGATAGTTTAGTACAGGCGGTGAATGGACGCTTGTGTCCGATTACCCGCGGCGAGTGAGAAGAGTTATCTGAATGTCCGGGGAGGAGTTTAGCATGCAAATTACTATTCATAAAAGCATTAGTCAGGTTGTTCCAAATTGCCGCCTGGGGTATTTGGTTGTTAGAAATGTGGTTGTCCGGGGAACACCGCCTGCATTAAGTCAGGAGTTCGGTCAATTGCAACAGGAAGTTGCCAAAGCGTATAATATGGAGGTGCTGCCGAAGCTTCCCCGGATTTTGGCAGTACGCAATATGTACAAGAAACTTGATTTTGATCCAATGCGTTACCGGCCGGCCTCAGAGGCGCTGGTACGGCGGGTATTGCAAAAAAAAGATTTGTACTACGTAAATAGTGCTGTGGATGTCAACAACTATTGTTCGATTAAATACCTGTTGCCCTTTGGTTTATATGATTTGGACCAAATCGCAGGTGAGGTTGTATACCGGCGGGCTGATGAAGGCAGCTATGTAAATATCGCTAGTAACGAAGTATCTACCGGCAATAAGCCGTTTCTAACAGATGAGCTGGGGGTATTCGGCAATCCTACGTCGGATTCGCGCCGGACAGCCGTTACGTTGACGACCCGTAATCTTTTGTCGGTTGTGTATGCCGATGAGAGTGTGAGTACTGATGAATTAAACAGTATATTGGATTTTGCAGGCAACATGTTTATTATTTATAATGGTGGCGCAGTAACCGGAAAAAACGTAGTTTATTCCGGCGAATAAGCCATATTGTTCTTGGCAGGAAGGAGAAACTATATGTATGTTAGTACACGGGGGGCAACTGAAAAATTAACAGCGGCACAGGCCATTGCCCAAGGAATCGCCCCCGATGGCGGCTTATTTGTCCCGGAATCTTTGCCGGCAATGGACGAGCAGGCCTTAGCCCGGATGATTCCGCTTACTTATCAGGAACGCGCGGTAGCTGTATTGCAATTATTTTTGCCGGATTATAGTGAGAATGAACTGAAAAATTGTGTCGCCGGTGCTTATGGCGGCAATAAGTTTTCCAGCCCGGCCGTGGCGCCGGTTGTTAAGATAGGTGAAGGCGTGTTTGCTCTGGAACTGTGGCACGGTCCAACCAGCGCCTTTAAAGATATGGCCCTGCAGCTTTTGCCGCGGCTGCTAGCCTGTGCACTTAAAAAAAATAATGAGCAGGCGGAAATTGTTATTTTGGTGGCAACTTCCGGCGATACCGGCAAAGCCGCACTGGAAGGCTTTAGAGATGTAGAACAGACACGGGTTATGGTTTTTTATCCGGAGAATGGCGTGAGCCAGATACAGCGTTTGCAGATGGTAACTCAGCAAGGGGATAATCTCGCGGTATTTGCCGTAACAGGTAACTTTGATGATGCTCAGACCGGTGTAAAACATATCTTCAACGATAGAGCTTTTAACGCGCAATTAGGCGCCAGCGGTTTTAAGCTGTCGTCGGCCAACTCTATTAACTGGGGGCGGCTTGTACCGCAAATCGTATATTATTTTAGCGCTTATGCGGACTTAGTCCGAAATAAGCAGCTTACCCTGGGGTGTCCGGTCAATTTTGTGGTACCGACCGGGAATTTCGGCAACATTCTTGCCGGTTATTATGCCAAGCGCATGGGATTGCCTATTAACAAGCTTATTTGTGCTTCCAACAGTAATAATGTACTTACTGAATTTCTTACAACCGGCGTATATAATCGCAACCGTGAGTTCCATAAAACGTATTCACCCTCTATGGATATCCTCATTTCCAGCAACTTAGAACGGCTGCTCTACCACCTGAGCGGTGATGATCCGGCTGCAGTCAGCCGCTGGATGACTGAATTAAACAGCACGGGTGAGTATCGGGTTACTGATAAGCAGCTGACCGCCATTAAAGACCTATTCCCGGCAGGATGGGTAAGCGACAGCCAGACGGTTGCTGCCATTGGTCAGGTATATAAGGAATACGGCTATGCCCTGGACCCGCATACGGCAGTCGCTTGGCAGGTAGCCGAGAATTACCGCCGGCAATCGGGTGATACTACGCCGTATATCATTGTAGCAACGGCCAGTCCTTTTAAGTTTAACGACACAGTACTTAGTGCCCTGCTGGGGCATGACAGCCAGTCGGCATCGGAGTTTGCCGCTTTGAATAAACTGGCCGAACTTATTAACAGCCCTGTGCCTGCGGCTTTGGCTGAACTGGAACACTTGCCTGTCCGCCATGCTGCTGCCTGCAATCCTAAAGAGATGACTGCAGCTGTTAAGGCGGCATTGCACATAACTGAATAGATTAGGCTAGGCATTATACCGCTATCACTGCTGCGTACTACTAACCGGAGAACACAGCAGCAATAGCGGTTTTTTTATCCTGCTAGAAAATATAACTTTCGCCTGGCTAAGGGCAACAGCGGCTTACGCTTTTGCCCAAGACGCGGCGCAAGCCGTGTTTTCTTTATCTGATATGCTATTTAAGCAATAGTAAATAGTATAGTATTAATTTTTTGACTTTGTTATAGCCAAATACTTCTGTATACAGTATACTATG
>JAEZQV010000085.1 GCA_023441125.1 Bacillota bacterium | reverse complement strand
TTGGGTCAACCTGGGGCAATTCTTTGTTCCTCATGGCCCTGGTGCTGCTTATTCTATCGCTGATCATGATTTTAGTTATCCGGATGATCGCTGCAAGGAGGTTGGCATAATGTCGGCGCGGGTTTGGGACCGGGCAGCCACAGCGGTACTGTGGCTGGCGGGAATGTGTATATTGGCCATACTGGTTATTTTTCTGGGTTATATGCTGCTTAAGGGGCTGCCGGTGTTAAGCTGGAACTTTATTACCGGTATGTCCAGTGATATTAACGCCGGCGGCGGTGTTGGCGCACAGTTTTTCAATTCGTTCTACATTCTGGCCTTGTCGTTGCTATTTTCCATTCCGGTGGCGGTCGGGGCCGGGATTTATTTAGCGGAGTATGCCGGCAACGACCGGCTGACAGACATGATCCGGCTGAGCACCGAAAGTCTGGCTACCGTTCCTTCTATTGTGTTAGGCTTGTTCGGCATGATCATTTTTGTAAATATGCTGGGGATGGGTTTTAGTATCATTGGCGGTTCATTGACCCTGATGCTGCTCAATCTGCCGGTGCTGGTGCGGGTAACCGAGGAAACCATCCGGACTGTGCCGGCGCATTACCGGGAAGCCAGTCTGGCCCTGGGCGCCACCAAATGGCAGACCATCTGGCGGGTAGTTCTGCCTAACGCCCTGCCGGGCATTATTACCGGTATTACCCTGACCGCCGGCCGGGCTTTAGGGGAAACAGCCATTCTGATATTCACCGCCGGGACAACGGTATCCCGGACAATACCTAATTTTGATGTTACGGCAGCCGGTGAAACACTGGCGGTGCATATGTGGTACGTTATGGCCGTGGGGCTGGTGCCTGACCGGCTGGCTATCGCCGACGGCACCGGGGCATTGCTCATTATTACCATTCTGGTGTTTAACCTGATGTTTGCGCTGCCGAGTAAATATATTCAGCGCAAAATGGCCGGCGGCGGACACTAACTTCTCAATACAATAAAAGAAATCCTGAGCTTACTCTAGCTCAGGATTTCTTTTATTGCCGATCGATTCCGGCCGAACTTTGAGTTTCTTTTGTTTGGCGGCAGCCTTGAGGACTTTGGGCCAGGCTTTGCGCCAACTGCTGCAGGTCAGCGAGGACCGGGCCAGTTGCCAGCCCGTGATCAGGCCGGCATCGCGATGGGTAAGGCGGCTGGCAGACGCCTTGACCAGTTCCTGTAACAGGGTCGGAGTGAGAGCAACATCCTGAATTCTCCCCAGGATATCCTGGAGTTTCTCCAGCCGCTTAAGGAGCGCACCGGTGCTGGCCGGCAGGACGGGAGACAGGGTTTCGAGGACAAGCCTTAGCCGGCGGCCGGTAATCCGCAGGCTGTGTACCGCATTTAAATCGGCTACGTCTAAATCATTGCCCATTTGTAAAAACTGTGTAAGCCATAACGTTACGTGTTCGAGAACGAATTCTTTAAATAGCGGCTGAGTATGACCGTTGTCTTGGTCGGCCCAGTCCGCAAGCGAGGACCAGATGCTCAGTAGTACGGCGGTAAGTTCGCCGGCGGCGACTGCGTTGTGGAAAGTTACTCTTACCGTTTGCCGCTTAGCCGCCAGCAGCGCGGTTAGAGCCGGTTTCCCCGCATGTTCGGGGATTACGCGGCTCATATAGCCGGTTAGTTCCTGCCAGGCCATGCTGAGGCTGTCCAGATCGCGAACATCGCTGAACCGGCAGTCCCAGGCGGTAACTTTTTCCGTCATGTCCTGCTGTTCTTCCGGCGGCAGGAGTGGCCGGGCCAGCTGCAGCAGGGCATTAAGCCTGCGGAGTTCCAACCGCAGGGCATGCAAAGTTTCAATGTCGTCCGGAGCAGTTAGATAGGCTTGCTGCGCCCGGACCAGATCATGGATGGTGTGGATCATAATCTGGCTGAAAATCTGATTGGCCGGCAAGAGTGCGCTGGCTTTTTTCAGCGGGGCTGGCTGCGGGATATCGCGGCCAAGTCCAGCGGCCAGACCGGCTAAGACAGTAGCCCGGTACAGTTTGCTTTCCTGTTCGGGCAGCAGGGGAAATTCCCCGGCCAAGGCGGCTCCCAGCCAAATGAGAGCCTGCGGCCGGCCGGCCTTTAATTCCAGCTCCAGTTCCAGCAGGGGTTGCTGTTTATCGCCGGCGATAATTTCGCCATTGTCCAGGGCCAGTTCAATGCTGCTGCCGTCAGGCGTGCCGACATTCATGATATGCCGTTCAAAACGGGTGCTGAATACCGGTTCCAGCGGCAGATCACCGGCAGCTTCAGCCAACCGCCCGCCGATGGCGGTAGCCAGAAAATGCGCAAGCGTTGGCAGTGGCTTATCTACAGGAACATTATATTCAGTTCGTTGATGCAAGCCGCCGTCACTGGTGCCGTCGGCCTTGACCGTAGCCGTCCATTCCCCGTTGGCCAAGCGCAGCCGGTAGGATAGGCGCGATTTTAACAAGCGCTGATCGGCTGTATCATAATAGGTGGTTTCCATCAGCTCCTTATAAGGCGGCTGGGTTGAGAGCTGCGCCAGCAAGGGCGCGGACAATAACCGGCTGAGGCAGGCGGGATCAGCAATTCGCAATTTCAGTTCAGCTTCCGTGTTGGTCACCGGTAAGCACCTCCTTGAGTATGGCATATCCAATATTGGCAGTTTATATAAATATTCGCTTTTAGGTCAGTAACGCCTTTATGTAAAAAATATTTTTACATAGGCAGGGGATGGTTTTTGGGCCATTACCGTTAGCAGGCACAAAAACCATCCCCGTATTTTTATTGGCATTTGGCTGTTTCAGGCAACCGTGAGCCGGCTGCCGCCCTGACGAATCCCGGCTAATACGCAAAAACGCTCAAACAAGCCGGCTGTGGTACGCTGGGCCCGGGCCAGGAGGTCGGTAGTTACCGTATGGAAGCGGGTGTGATTTTCTTCGGTCACCCAGTCCAGATAGTCGGCGGCGGCGGTAGCATTCTTAATGAGCAACTCGTGGGGGAGCTTACCGGTAAGGTACAGCCCTTGCCGGTCAACAGCGAAATCGGCATGATAAATCCTGACCCAATTTTCATATTCCTTATGACCGGAGAAAAGCTTAGCCCGGGCATGGTGAGGGACACAGACATCCTGTAATAGATGCGCGGCTGCACCTAAGAGGAAAATACTGCCGGCCGTATCGTGCTGCCGGAAGCGCTTCAATGCGGCTTCAAAATAAACCGAGAAGCTATCCAACGCGGTGGCAAAATGCCATAACCCCTTGCCGGTTGGCGGCTCATAGTAATGGCTGACGTTTTTCCAGCCATGGTCTGCCCAGTAGACACCATTGTTCAGTTCGGTGAGAAAGTGATGCAGCAAACCGGCACAATGTTCCAAGCCGTCATTATGTAAGATGATAATTGCCTGCCGGTTAAGAAATTCGTGCGTTATACTGGGACGGTCAAACAAACCTTGGAAGGGACTGACAGCAGCAAGCAGTAGTTTGGCTCCGGTCACACCGGTATAGGTGGCCGGCAGGGACTCAGCTCTCATAGTCATTTCCTCCTAATGATTAGGGGACGGTTCCTCTGACAGGCATGTCAAAAGAACCATCCCCTTGACAGTTATTCCCTGACAGGGTCAGCGTGAGGCAGCGGCCCCGGTGCTGAATAGCTTTTGCCAGATTGTACTGGCAATGGTCTGAGCGGCCGCCGGCCGGGCCAGCATGGCAGCCATTTCCCGCAAATATCTTAATTGGTCCGGGCTGGTAAAAAGCTGGTAAACGGTACCGGCGAGGGCACGGTTGTCATGGGCCCACAGCGCGGCGCCTTTTTGGGTTAGAAAAGCGGCATTTTCCTCTTCCTGACCGGGGATGGCATGGTATAGCAGCATAGGCAGCCGCATTGACAGCGCTTCACTCAGCGTTAAAGCGCCGGGTTTGGTGATTAAGAGGTCGGCAGCGGCCATCAGCTCGGGAATATGCTGGGTATAACCCAACACCTTACCCGGATGGACAAGGTCGTGTGCTTTGGCTAAGAGACTCCGGCGCAGGGCTGCATTGCGCCCGGCCACTACGACTAAGTTAAGCGGCAGCGGCAGCGCATCAATCGCCAGCACGGCCTGTTCAAGATCCCCCATGCCCAGTCCGCCGCCCATAATGAGGACCACAGGATGATGCCTGTCGGCAAAGCCCAGCGCCTGACGCAGGACGGCCTGTTCGGCCGCCGCCGGCGGGTGACTGAACTTGGGACCGACCGGTATACCCGTTGCATGGATACGGCTCTGGTTAATTCCCTGCAAGGACAGTGCCTGTTTTAGTTCGGGCGTAGCCACAAAATACATGTCGGTTTCGTGATAACACCAGAGGCGGTGAAGGGCAAAGTCGGTTATGACGCCAATCAGCGGTACCGAGAGCCGGTGCGTGCGCTTAAGGTAAGCCGCAGCACCACAGGGAAACGGATGGGTGCAGATCATGACATCGGGACGGTGGGCCGTTATGAGCTTGTGCATGCTGCGTTTCATGGTCATCGCCATGAGATTCTGTACTTTGCCGCCTGGCAGCGGCATTTGCGACCAGCGGTACATCAGGTCATACATATCTGGCAGGATATCAATCATTTTGAGGTAAGTTTCTTTGGCCAGAGTATTTAGATAGGAGTATTCTCCGGCCATAAAGTCGACAACCTCGGTGGCAGCCAGTTTCTGGCTGTCAATGGCTGCACTGATCGCCTGGGCGGCCTGGGTATGACCCGCACCTACAGACGCAGAAACCAATAGAATTTTTGCCGGCTTATTTTGAAACGACAAAGTCATCACCTCGTCATAAACCTCATTTTTATTATAGCACGCCAAGCGCACTGGACTGTTAACCCCAGGTTAATAGGGCGTTAAGTTTGCTATGTAAAAAACGCCTGCGTTCATTGCCTTAATTGCAAAAAAGCGCGGCGCATTAGTTTAACTGTTTGAGCTATTGACCTGATCTCGTGCATTGCGGCGGTCATATACGATACAGGAACACGCCTGCTGTTTGGCTAGCTTTTTCAGATCGGCGGCAATTTCGGCAATCTCCAAATAATTGCTGAACATCTGGAAGCGGTTAGAAACAGCAGCAATGGAGATCGACATAATGGAGAAATGTTCCGGCTGACCTTTGCGGTTTTTGCCTTCGATGTAGCCTTGGGCCAGATCATCCGGCTGGTATAAACCCCGTATTTCCCGGTCAAATACGTTGAGGATATAGTCAGCGATACCGGGGACATTTTCCGGCTTGGTAATGATTATAAAGTCATCGCCACCAATATGACCCAGAAAATCGTCAGCAGAGCCCGCTTTGCCAATACTTTGACTTAAAATCTGCGAGGTCACCAGCAATACCTTATCGCCGTGTTCAAAGCCATATTTATCATTGTACGCTTTAAAGTTATCAAGGTCAAGATACATTACGGCAAAAGGTTCTTTTGCCTGGATGAGTTCTTTGAGCTTGTCCTCAATCACTAAATTGCCCGGCAGGCCGGTAAGCGGATTGGAATTGTGCGCCCGCCGGATTTGCAAATTGGTTATTTTATTTAGCAGCGTCATAACCGAGACTACACCGGCGAATTTATCATCCTGTACGACCAGAATCAAGTCGTAGAGGTGCGATTCTTCCCGGCTCATAGCCATTTGCGAGACGGCCTCAAGCGGCAGCTCGGCATTGACAATCAGCGGATTTTTATCCATAACCCGTTCTACCGGCCGGCGGTAATAGAGAGATATGCCATAATTTGTGCCCAGCTGATAGTACAATTTATCCTTCATCAGCAAGCCGACAGGCCGGCTGCCATCCACAATGACAATGCCGTTTACCGGCTGGGTGGTAAAAACATCTTCAATGGTATTGACGGTCGTGTTAGGACTGAATGTGGGGACTTGTTCAACGATTTCGCCGATACTTACCCCCAGACCTTTACGGGACCGGGATTTTACCTGCATGTCCTGGAAGTTGAACTCGGCAATCATTTCAAGCACCTCCGGCGATATTTCCGGTGCAGGAAAACAGGGGCGGGCCAAGAGATATCCCTGGCCATAATGGACCCCCTTACTGATCAGGACGGATAATTCCTCGGCATTTTCAATGCCTTCGGCGATAATTTTGCTGTTGATAACTGCCGCCAGCTTGACCATGGCATCAAGCATAGCCTGCTTTAGGGGATCTTTATCAACATTTGAGACAATGGAACGATCCAGTTTGATGAAATTTGGCCGGAGTGTGGCAATGGCTTCAAGACTGGAATAGCCTGCACCCGCATCATCGACCGCAATACTGTAGCCTTGCTGCCGGTAGTGGTTGAGAGATTTGGTAAAACTTTCAAAGTCGGTAATGGCAGTTCGCTCGGTGATTTCGAAGGTTACCTGGTCCGGGTTCAGACCATGACGAATGAGCAGTGCTTTGGTCAGGCCGCCGCGAAAATCAGGATCTTTGACTACCTCGGCATTCATATTGAGGAATAAGCGTTGGTTTACACCCAGGGTGGTTATATGGCGAAGCGCTGCCTCGCGGCAAACCTGCTCCAGTGCTAATAAGCGGTTGCTGGCGATGGCGACACTGAACAGTTTGGTCGGAAAATGCAGCGGACTGTCTGCCGGACCGCGGCTTAACGCCTCATAGCCCATGATTCGCCCCGACCGCAGGTTAACAATAGGCTGATATACCGGGGTAATACTTTTTTCCCGAATAATTCCTTCCAGCTCTTCTTTTAGGTCTGTAGCTGCATTGGCGGCGTTGGCTGGTAGCGGAGCACCGGCCAGGGAGAGGACGTTAGCCTGAAACGCCAGATTGTTAAATGCCATTACGCCGTTATAAATACCTTCCAGCCAGTGAGGAAGCTTAAGCGGCAAGGTAATTCCTCCTAGTAGGGATATGTTCTATCTTTCATTATAAGCCAGAATTCTCCCCGACTTTGTAATCATTGTGTTAAGTTTTTGGCAATGAATGCGGTTGGCATTTAACTGCCATAATAACATCGAAGAAAATGTTTAGAGAGGTGGCTTTAGGATGAACAGAAAAATTTTGCTTTGTGTCGTAGTGCTTATGAGTCTAGGTCTGGTGTTTGGCGGCTGCAGCAAAAGCCCGCAGCCTAAGCCTGATACATCGCAGACACCGCAGCAGGCTGCACCGCCGCAGACTGGCCAGCAGAACGAGCCTGAAATATCCGTGTTTATGCATGAAACCGGCGAGAAAAAGACCATGAAAATGGAAGACTATATTGCCGGTGTGGTAGCCGGCGAAATGAAAAATGACTGGCCGGTAGAAGCGCTGGCCGCCCAGGCTATTATTGCCCGAACCTTTACGGTGGAAGCGATTGAGAGCAAAGGCGGGGTTCCCGAACGCGGTACGCAGGCTTCTACCGATATTAAAGAATTTCAGGCCTATAGCGCCAAGGATGTCAACGACAATGTCAAAAAAGCCGTACAGATGACCCGCGGCCAGATTATGACCTATCAGGGCAAGCCCATCAAAAGCTGGTTTCATGCTTCCGCCGGGGGAATTACGGCGACAGCCAAGGAAGGCCTGAACTACAAATACGATGAGCCGCCCTATATTCAGTCAGTGCAGTCGCCGGATGACCTGGCACCGGCGGATGTTAAAAACTGGACGATTATCTTCCCCAAAGAAGATATTATTGCCGCCCTGGGGAAAATCGGTAAACAGGTAAATGACATCAGCAGTATGGAAATCTCCCAAAAAGGACCGTCAGGACGGGCTACTATGCTTACGGTGAATAAAAACGTTCCGGTGTCCGGCCCCGATTTGCGGGTGGCCCTGGACAGCACGAAATTGAAGTCCATGCTGCTCGATAAAATCGAAGTCGGCGAAGACAGTGTCACTTTTGCCGGTAAAGGCTATGGCCATGGTGTCGGCATGTCCCAGTGGGGGGCCAATCGCCTGGCCAAGGACGGCAAAAAGCCGGAGGAAATTGTCGGCCACTATTTTAAAGGCGTAACTGTCGAGAAGCGCTGGAATTAACGGTAATAAGCCTGCGGTGCTTACTACGGCTGATATAGTTCGTTATAAGGTACCGGTTACTGGCAGAATAATACCATTAACCTGGAGGTAGTGTGGTGTCTGGAAACCGTGATAGAACCAATCAACTAAATTTTTATAAGCTATCTGCACGGTTTCCGGACGCCTCCCTTGAACGAGCTGGACAAAATCTTAACCGGTTACAGGCGCTGGTGAGCGAGAGCGCGAGGCTTGGTGAACAAATAAGCGGTCTTATAGCCAATATCCGTAAGGTCGCTGCACCTGAGGAGCAGCCGTTTGTCTTTACTACTGACCTGACGGTGAATAAACGGCTGTTGGCAGTTGTTTTCCGTGATTGCGCAGATGTTAAGATGCGGTCCTTTAGTTTGTATGGCAATCCGGCACTGCTGGTTTATCTTGACGGGATGACAGATACCGAAGTACTGGGCGAGAATGTCATGAAGACATTTACTGCCGAATCCTCAGCCCAGGCAAACAGCACGGCAGCAGTAGCCAGTCTGGAGACGCTGGTAAACGAGAAATTAAGCGTTGCCAATGTGACGATAGTAAATAGGGCCACAACGGCAATTGAAGCCGTTATGACCGGCAAAGCATTACTGCTGATCGACGGCTTGTCCAATATCCTGGTCGTTGGTGCTATTAAACATGTGAAACGCAATATTGAATCCGGACATGAGGATGTCATCCGGGGACCGCATGATTCCTTTACCGAGACGTTGAACGACAACATTGTTCTCATCCGCCGGCGAGCCCAGGACAATAATGTGAAAGTGCGCATCCTCAAAATCGGCGTGCGCTCCAAGACCTCAGTCGCCCTAGTTTATGCCGCAGACCTTGTGAAACCGGGGCTGGTGGAAGAAGTGGAGCGGCGGCTGAAGAGTATCAAAGTGGATAAGGTTTTATCCTCGAAATTTATCGAAGAGCAGATCGTGGAGCATCCCTGGTCGCCTTTTCCGCAAATGCAGGTGACAGAACGGCCGGACAAGACGGTTGCGGCCATTTATGAAGGCCAGGTCGCCATCGTGATTGATAATACTCCGGCTACCCTGCTGGCGCCCTGTACGTACAATCTGATTATGCAGACGCCGGAGGACTACACCACTACGGCCATCGTGGCCAGCCTCATCCGGATCAGCCGGCATATTTCCGCTTTTATCGCTATCTATTTACCGGCTATTTATGTTGCCGTAGTTTCCTTCCATCCGGGCTTAATGCCGACGTCGATGGCTATTTCGGTCGCCAGTCTCAGGGCCAAAACACCCTTTCCTTCTTTCTTGGAAGCCTTTGCGATGGAGGTCATTCTGGAACTTTTTCAGGAAGCCATTATCCGGCTGCCGACCAAGGTAGCCGGCGCGGCCGGGGTGGTGGGGG
>JAEZQV010000053.1 GCA_023441125.1 Bacillota bacterium | reverse complement strand
TACTTTGTCTTTGGGCAGGCTTTTGCCGTTCGCCACCGGGTAAAAGTTGAGTTGGTCCTGCCATACCGGGTTATACAAATTTGTCATATTGCCTAAAATCCGTTGCGGCGGATAATTCTCATACCGGTTGACGTTAAACTGGCTGGCGCTAAGCGCTAGCCGGTGGTGGAGTTCTCCTGTGGAGAATTTGCCGGTAACGCCCGCTTCTTCCGTATGGGCGGTGTATCTAAGCGGCCAGTTTTCATAGCGTACATTAAAGTCACCCTGCCTATTGACAAGATAGGCATAGCCAAACTGGTAATTGCTGTAGTTGCTTTCTCTGGCGCCGAAGGATGCATACGCTTGCCAGTCTTTATTCAAATCATATTCGCCTTTGACAACGCCAAAAGCAAGATCATTATCGGCCCGTGACCAGGGAGCGCTGAAATTAAAATCACTGTTCGGCGCTTTGGGAACAAAGGCATAGTTGTCCAAGCGCAAAACGGTAGTGGGGCCATTCTCAATAACTTTTTGATAGCCCAGATCGATTGAGCCGCGAAAACGCGCTGCACGCATATCGAAGCTTAGCATCGTTGCCGCTTTTTTGATTTTTTCACCGTCCACACCGGTATTGCCGTTACTGTAGCTGGTGTTCAGGCGAATCCCGTAACGGTCATCCGGTCCAAAGCGGCGGCCGATATCAAGATGCCCGCCTAATTGGCTCTCACCGCTGAAGGTGGTGGTAAACCGGGTTACCGGCTCATCTCCCGCCCGTTTAGGTACAAGATTTATACTGCCGCCCAGGCTGCCGCCGTTCGGGGCGATTCCATTAAGCAGCGCGCTCAGCCCTTTATGTACTTCAACCCGTTCTACAAACTCTGTGCCTAAATTGGTATAGGGAATAAGACCGTATAAGCCATTGAAGCCAACATCGGCCATACCTACCGAAAGTCCCCGGATGGTCCAGGTCGGAGAATAGGATGTGCCGGTGATATCACGCACAGCCGGATCAAGGGCCAACACCCCGGCCAGGCCCTGGCCCTGCTGATTCTCAACGGTGGCCGCCGTATAGCTGGTTGTATTGAATGGCGTGGCCAGAAAATCCAGGTTGCCCAGCAGGCCTACCCTGCTGCCGCGGGCAACTTGCCCACCGGCATAGGCAGGCGGTAAACGATAGCCTTCCGCCGTTACGATTATTTCCTCCAGCTCAAAATTTTGCTTTTTGGCGTCTGCCTGTTGTTCTTCCACAGACTGCGGCGTTTCTGACGCTTCAGCCGCCCAGGCAGCAGATGTTCCATTCCACAGCAGGGAAGTGCCAATTAAAGCACACAGCAATTTTTTTCTTGCCGGAAACATTTTTATATTATGTTTTTTCACTACGAATCTTAACTCCTTTTCTGTCTATGTCTGAGATCAGTTACATCTTAATGACTATTGTCACAAGAATGTTACCAAACAACATTTTGACAATAAAACAGGCATGAAACTCAAGGAAGTTTTTTGTAAAGCCTTTTTTTGCAGAGACAGTTCCGCTATTGCCAGGCGGAACCGTCTCTGGTTTATGTTTTATTAGAATTTAATGTTAGTAACCAAATGATAGGAGGGTTTGTATGCACTAAAGCCGGCTGTATTTGCATCATAGGGTTTCAGATTATAATAACGGGCTTCTACATTGGCGTTTTTGGCATACACATACTGCACACCCAGCCCGTAGCCTTTGGCGCCGGCGCCGCCAATACCGTTACCGCCGGAGACTATCAGGGTACCCGGATTGTTAGCGGAATCAACAGCATAATTGCCCAGACTCAGATAATCAAAGTTAACGCCGAATGAACCCGGCTTGCTGTTGTCAATGCCCTTCCATTGCAAACGGCCCCAGTAGCCGTGCTTTTGGGCGTTTGCCGGCAGTTTATCGTCATTATTCTCCACATATTCACCACTGACGGTAAAATCACCGGTTTTGGTTTTAAAGCCATAGGCCGTCTGGTTAAAGGTATAACCGGCAACAGAATTAGTCAGGGTATCCAAATGAGCGACAGTCAGGCTGGTATTCGGGCCGACTTTCACGTTCACATTGGCCAGGGCCGCATTGGTTGTGGCCGCACTCAATGTATAGGCGGACAGATCACCATAGCCGGCTGATAACTGGACATTGCCGAAATCATAAGTCGCATAAGCCCCGTCAATGGAGTTGCCATCCCAGATAAGACCCTGCCCCATAGTTGGAATCATGCGGCCAAGTTCAAGAGTAGTCTGCTTATTTGTCCAGAGCAGTTCCGCCCGGTCAAAGAATGGATTGACATAGGATGAAGCTTTGCTCGTATCACCGGGCAAGGCCCGCTTATTAGTAGTATGGGTGGCCACAATCCGGCTGTTAAACTTTAAATTATCGTCAACATCGGCGGCAACATTTATTCTCACCCGTTCCTGCATGCGGGTGTCGGCAGTGCTGGCGGTATTTTTGGCTTTTTGATCCCAGTTAGTCTGGTAGCGGATACGGACATCACCACTCGTGATTTTTACCGGCGGCGTATTTTTCTCCAGCTTGTCCAGCCGTTTGTCAATATTGTTTGTTTCACTGCTTGCCGCTGTTGCGTTTAAGCTGAATTCGGGAGCGAATTCGGCTTTAAGCTTTGCCAGCGTGGCTTGGGCCGCTGTATCGGCGTCAGCTGCTTTGGCCATGGCCTTGGCGACAATAGCTGCCATTTCACAGCGGGTCAGGATGACATTCTCCTTGTACGCGCCGCCGCCGAAACCTTCGACGAGACCGGCTTCAGCCAATTCGCTGATAGCACTATAGGTCCAGTGTTTTTCCGGCACTACGGCAAACAGATTTGCCGGTGCAGCCAGGACGGTGCCGGCCATACTTAAACTGAATACTGCGCACAGAGCAACAATCGTTTTCTTTTTCATCACATTTCCCCTATTCATGTAATCAAAATAATAGAAACCACAAATAAGACCAGTGTTTCATACTGGTTCTGTTCGTGGTTTCAAACCTACACTAACAGTATGTATTTACGGATGATAACTAAATGGCTAACCCGCGGCTAATTTACGCTGTACCCTTACCCAATTACTCTTTACTGGGTTCTATGACTAGATTAACCCCCGTAATCGACACTTGTAGATAAATTCCCCCTCTTCGGTAAAATTAAAAAACCACACAAGCTCAGCTTTGCTAAACTTTTGTGGTTTCAACCAACAAACAATTATATCATTGCATATAATTTTACAGTATTCATTACTGTGTTTGTACATATTATAACGTACTTTTTATTGCTTTACAATACAAAAATAATGAAAAATTTCGTTAATTATATAAATATTCGCTTCATCCGGCCATAACCTGTGCAGCAACAAAATCACGATAATAGCCCGGCTGTGTGACAAGTACCGCATGCGGTCCGGTCTGGACAACCTTGCCCTGATCGAGCACCACCAGTTTATCGGCTTCACGGAAAGTAGACAGGCGATGGGCAACAATCAGTGTCGTCCGGCCCTGGCGCAGGTTTTTGATGGAGGCCTGCAGGAGCCTTTCGTTTTCGGTATCCAGGCTGGCTAAGGCCTCATCCATAATCAGGATGGGGGCATCGGTCAATAAGGCGCGGGCAATGGCCACTCTTTGCTTTTGTCCGCCCGACATTCGGAGGCCCCGTTCGCCGACATTCGTCTCATAGCCGTCCGGCAGCCCGGCAATGAATTCGTGGATATAGGCCGCCTTCGCCGCTCTCTCTACCTCTGCCAGGGAAGCCTCCGGCTTGCCGAGTCTGATATTGTCCAGGATTGTGGTATTAAATAAATAAACATCCTGCGGCACAATGGTGATCAGGCCGCGCAGCTCCGCCATGGACAAATCCCTGAGGTTCACGCCGCCAACGGTAATCTGACCTTTTTCCACATCCCAGAAACGCTGCAGCAGGTTAAGACAGGTGGTTTTGCCCGCGCCGGACTGGCCAATGAGCGCTACCGATTCACCGGCAGACACCGAAAAGTTGATCCCGTCCAGCACATAGGGCAAATCCCGGCCATAGGTGAAAGACACCCTCTCAAACTGAATGTCTGCCGCCGGCGCGCCGGTCAGGGTTCCCGTATTGACAAACCGCACCGTCTCTTTGGCTTCCAGCACGGTAAATACCCGGTTGGCTGCCGCCAGAATCAACCCGAAGTTCCGGCCCATACCGGTGATTTCCAGGACAGGGGTAAAAATGTTGGCGGCCATAATGACCGCCACCGGCAGCCAGTAAAAAGCCATTTCTCCCTGCACAATCAAATAGGCCGCCGTGCCCAGCACGGTTATAATCGCCATAGCGGTAAAGGTGTTAAGTAAGGCCCCCTCCAGCCCCAGCCGCTTGCCATACGTCAATAGGCTCTTGTCCAGTCCCTCCGACTGGCTTCTCAGTCTTTGCAGAAAACCGCCGGCAAAATTGTAGGCCACAATCTCCCGCAGGCCCTGGACCCCATCGACTGTCTCAGCTGTAATATCTGCCATTCTCGCCCTGACCTCCTGACCTTGCCGGTCGGCTTTTTTTCTGAGCCACAGCGGCACGCTGAATAAGAGCAGCATCCAGGGTATGACACAAAGCGGCAGGAGCCAGTGAAGCCAGCCCATAGCCAGCAGCGTGACGGCGGCGGTTGCCAGCGCCACGAGAAAAGTTCCGGCCGTATGGGCAAAAAACCATTCCAGCACTTCGGTGTCTGACATTAACGTCGCGGCCAGTTCGCCGGAACGCATATTCAGCAAGTAGGCCGGGGTTACTTTTTCCACCGCGCGGTAAATGAGTCCGCGGAAGTCCTTTAAAATTTTGAAAGCCACATCGTGCGCGACCCACATATCGGCAAAATGCATGACCACCCGCAAGGTCACAATGACCGCCAGCACCGGCAGCCACGCTAAGATAACAGCTGCCTCACGGCCGGCAGCCGCCAGGCCGACCAGGTAAGCTGCCAGCGATGACCCGGCAATGGCCAGCAGCTGGTGCGCTATGCCGCATAACACGGCTACGGCCAAACCGCCGCGGTAAGGCTTTAAATACGGCATAAGCCGTGCGCAGCCTGATAAATTCAACTTTTTCAGCCAATCTGACAATGTCATATGCCTCCTTTAACCATGCTGCGCCCTGACCAGCTGCGCGTAAATATCTCCGGCTGTTAACAGTTCCTGGTGAGTGCCTGTTTCTTTTAATTCGCAGTCATCCAGCACCACAATCCGGTCAGCACTCTGAATGGTGGACAGCCGGTGGGCAATAATGAGCGTAGTCCGCTGGCTTGTCAAGCCTTCCAGCGCTTTCTGGATCAGTTCTTCACTAACGCCGTCCACATTGGATGTAGCTTCATCCAGTACCAGCACCGGCGCATCCTTCAATATAGCCCTCGCCAGGGAAAGCCGCTGCTTTTGCCCGCCGGAAAGCCGGATACCCCGCTCACCGATATGGGTCTGATACCCGTCAGGCAACCCGGTGATAAAACCATGCGCCTGCGCCAGGCGGGCGGCTTCTGCCAGTTCTTCATCCGTGGCTTCAGGCTTGGCAATGCGCAGATTGTCGGCCACTGTACCGTAAAAAAGATAGGTATCCTGAAAAACCACCGCAATCTGTTGACGCAGTTCGGCCAGTGAATAGTCCCTGATATTGCGTCCATCCAGCGTCACACTGCCCGCCTGAGGATCAAAAAACCTTAGCAGCAGGCTAACCAGCGTCGACTTGCCTGCACCTGACTTGCCTACTACGGCCACCGTCTCGCCCGGGTTAATCCTGAAAGAAACATTTCTCAGGGCCGGGCGTTGGCCGGCAGCATATGCAAAGGAGATATCCTTAAACCCGATGGCCGGCTGGGACGCGATGGTCCGCTTGCCAGCATCAGCCGGCTGCTTCACCGTTACGTCTGTATCGAAAACGGCAAAGATTTCCCGCCCGGCAGCCAGCCCTAAAAAACTGCGGTGCCAGAACATGACCAGGTCATTAAGCGGCCGGAAACATTCAATGGTTAAGAACAGGATGACAAACAGATCAACCAGCGGCAACACACCGGTCGCCACCCGCCAGGCTCCCGCCCCGGCGGCCAATGTTGTACCGGCAGCGCCGGCCCATTTGACCATGGCACTGTCAAACAGCGCCGTCCCCAGGCCTTTCATGGAATGACGGTAGTGCCGCCAGCCTTCCTCATCCAGTTCCAGCGCTTTTCTTTGGCTGGCATTAAATACCTTCAGGGTGGGCAGGCCCTGCATAGCATCAATATACTGCGCATTGAGCCGGGCGTAGGAACGCCAGTAATCTAAGAGAATCCTGCCGACAAGCGGGCTCATGAGCATCGGAAAAAATGCGGCAATCAGTACCCCGGCCAGGGCAATCAGCCCCACCAGCCAGTCCAGATGCCAGATATACACCGCAATCAGGCCGGAGCCAAAGAGCGCAATGAGTAGTTGCGGAATATAGGAAGTAAGAAAAGGCTCCAGCGATTCCACACCTTCGGTCAGCACGGCCTGGAGTCCGCCGCTCCGGTAATTCTCCTGGTAGGACGGTCCCAGGTGCAGGATGTGCTCGAACAACCGTTCTCTAAGCTTGCTCTTAACCAAAAAGGCAATTTTCTTGGCATAGATTTCATCCAGCCAGTGCAGTACGCCGCGCATGGCGACCATCAGGCCGATGAAGAGCAGGATCGAGCCCAGGCCCTGCAGGCTTTGATTAAGAAAAACGCTGTTAAGCCCCTCGGCTACGGCAACAGCCTGGGCGACATACAGGGCAGTAATGGTAATTCCCAGGAGAGTTTTACCGGCAACATGGCGGTAGACACCTTTCAATAAAGTAAACACGCGTAAAAAAAACCACACTCGGCTTCACATCCTAACTCCTCATTTGTCAGCTGCCGCGCAGATAGAGCGCTATACCGGCCCCTGCGGCCACCATGGCCAGATAAATGCCGGTCCCGGCAGCGGTAACGGCCACTCCCGTCTTAGCGCCGAAAATAGACAGATTGGCAGGCATGACCTGAGAAAAACCATAGTAGATATTATGAAAAAACGAGGCTAGCAGCAACACAAATATCACGTCCTGCGGCGCCAGCGCACCGCTTTGCAGGAGCGTGCCGGCCACACCAATGGCGGCAATCAGCGTGGGAATACCGGCCACAATGACCAGCACACCGGCGGCCGTGAGATTAAACCAGCGCAGGAAAGGATCAAGGCCGGCGATGCTTGCCTGCATGAGACCGGTGCGCAGCAGGACGGCGAAAACCAGCGTAACCGGCATAAAGACGACGGCTATGTCCCAGAACTGTTGAAAGGCTTTCTGTCCTGCCGCCGCCAAGTCTGTTTT
>JAEZQV010000052.1 GCA_023441125.1 Bacillota bacterium | reverse complement strand
GCATTTCTTACATTGTTCAGTTTTCAAGGAACAGCTTTTATATATTATCACATTGTTCAGAATGTGTCAATATATTTTTTTGGAATTTTCAATCGCGCATTTTTGGCGACTTCTATATAATATCATATGCCGGTTGGTCTGTCAATACTGTTTCTCCGAATTATGTCGGTTCAATATATCCGACTAACCGACCGAAAATCATCTTACCACAGGCCTTTAGATTTTGTCAACCAAGAAAGCATGGCCGCCGCTGGACTTTTTTTGTGAAACGCAAACTACTAAAAAAGCAAAGCTGACCGGCAATGCCGGTCAGCAATTGTTTATTCACGGTGGCGCATATGCGGAAACAGGAGTACGTCCCGTATAGAGTACGAATCGGTGAGGAACATAACCAGGCGGTCAATGCCGATACCTAAACCGCCGGTTGGCGGCAAACCGTACTCAAGAGCTGTGATATAATCCTCATCCATCATATGGGCTTCATCATCGCCAGCCAAACGCTGATTCAACTGCTCGGCAAAACGTCCATGCTGGTCAATCGGATCATTAAGTTCGGAAAAACCGTTTGCGATCTCGCGGGCAAAAATAAAGGCCTCAAAGCGATCGGTAATATCCGGATTATCTTTATTGCGTTTGGCTAAGGGCGAAATCTCGGTCGGGTGTCCAATAATAAAAGTCGGCTGAATCAAATGCTGTTCAACAACTTCTTCAAATACATTGTTCAAAATTCCACCAACGCCGTGTTTCTGCTCATACTTAACGCCCAGCTTGTCCGCAATGGCTCTGGCTTCAGCCACGGTGGCAACACCCTCGAAATCCACTCCGGCATATTTCTTAATTGCTGCCGGCATCGTCATCCGGTTCCAGGGCGGCGTAAGGTCGATTTCCTGACCCTGATAGGTAATCTTGGTAGTACCAAGCACTGCCTGCGCTACCCCGGCTACGACTTCCTCTGTCAGACGCATAACATCCTGATAGTCGGCAAAGGCCTGATACAGTTCAATCATCGTGAATTCCGGGTTATGTTTTATGGAGATGCCCTCGTTCCTGAATACCCGGCCCAACTCATATACCTTTTCAAAACCGCCTACAATTAGGCGCTTTAGATACAGTTCAGGGGCAATCCGCATATATAGCTTCATATCAAGAGCGTTATGGTGGGTAACAAATGGGCGGGCGGCTGCACCACCGGCGATAGGGTGCATCATGGGCGTTTCCACTTCCAGGAAACCGCGGTCGTCCAACAGTTGACGCATTGCCCTGATAATCTTGCTGCGTACCACAAAATTCTGACGCACTTCCGGATTTACAATCAGATCCAGATACCGCTGACGATAACGAATTTCGACATCTTTCAACCCATGCCATTTTGCCGGCAGGGGTCTAAGCGATTTAGCCAAAAATTCAAAGCTGGTGGCTTTGACACTGATCTCACCCTTTTGAGTGGTAAAAACCACCCCTTCAACACCGATAATGTCACCAATGTCTAACAGATGAAATTGTTCATAAGCGTTTTCCCCTAATACATCCTGACGGAAATACACTTGAATTTTGCCACTCATATCCATGACATGGCCAAAACTGGCTTTGCCATGGCCCCGCAAGGCCATAAGCCGTCCGGCAATGCGCACGGTCTGCCCTTCCAAAGCGGCATACTCTTCGATGATCGTCCGGGCATGATGAGTAAAATTATATTTACGTCCAAACGGCTCAATGCCGTGAGCAACAACTTTATCTAATTTTTCTCGGCGGACTTTCATAAGCTCATTTAATTCTTCTGCTGCCTGCTGGCTATCTTGTAGTACTTCTGTTTCTGCCATGTAACTTCTCCCCTGTTTCGCTTTTCTAGAGTAATACGATTAATGTTGCCGTCTGATCTCCAGAATTTCATATTTGAGCATTCCTGCCGGAACATTTACTTCCACAACACTGCCAACTTTTTGGCCAATGATGGCCTGCCCAACAGGCGATTCATTAGAAATCTTAAACTCAGCCGGATCGGCTTCAGCCGAACCTACAATGGTATATTCGAGTTCGTCGTCGAATTCCAGGTCTTTGAGTTTGACGGTAGACCCTAACGCAACAACATCTGTGCCAACTTCACCCTCATCAATGACTTTGGCATTGCGCAGAATTTTCTCCAAGCCGAGAATTTCACCTTCAATAAAAGCCTGTTCGTTCTTGGCATCTTCGTACTCTGAGTTCTCACTGATATCGCCAAATTCAATTGCCTGCTTAATACGTTCAGCCACTTCCCGGCGACGAACGGATTTTAAATGGTCAAGCTTCTGCTCGAGTTTCTTCAGTCCGTCTATGGTTAGCATAACATCTTTTTCCATGGTTGCATTCTCCTCTTTATTTAAATACTTGCCAAATTTCTTTTGCAAATATTATAAATTTTCTTTGTAAATAGTGTATTCATTTTGCTACAAAAATTGCCCCCGACAGCAAAAAGATCTTCAGATCAATGAATTGGGCAATATAAATAGTGCCAAGTAGAACTTGACACTGTTGAATGTTAAGAGGCAGCCGCAAACACTCAGGTCATCCTCTATTTTTCATTATTATAGGCATAAATAAATGTTTTGTCAATATTTTCTAAAGCACTCCTTTCTGGACTTGGCACAATTTAAGAGCTGCATTGTCTTTAATTTCAGCTAGCTCCTGCGGGCTGATAGCCCGTTCAAAACTACGGAATCCGGCAAGTTTGAAGCCATGTTTGGCTGCCAATTTATCGATAGTTTCGACTTGTTTTACTGTTAAGTCCCGGCCTAATGTAAAATTTTCATACCGCCCTTCCAATGCCAAAATCATGGTTTCAGCCATGCAGGCATACGCAGTTTGCGGCGGAAATCCAAAATTAAGTCCAAACTGGACATCACCGGGAATTTCCACAACCCCACCTTCAATAACAAGTACGTCGTTACGAATTTCTGCTACCCGGCGTGAAACATTGCGCGGTCTGGCAACATCACAAACAATAGCGCCCGGTTTTAAGTCCTCCGGTTCAATAATGCTATCAACGGCACTGGTTACAGCTACAACAATGTCAGCATTCCTGATAGCATGCTTAGTATTTGCAGTTACCCGGACGGCTAATCCTGTAGATTTGAAAATTTGCGTGGCAATTCTTTCAAGCTTGGCTTCGTCCCGGGCTGCCAATGCCAAATAGCGCACTTCTCTGGCTAAAATCTGCGCGCAGGCGGAACCGATAGCGCCGGTTGCGCCTAAGACCAGGACATTGGCCCGCGCCAGTTCAATCCCCATAATCCTGGCAGCCTGACGGGTACCTTCCAGGGCGGTGGCGACGGTATAGCTATTGCCGGTAGTAACGGCAATGTTCAGATTTTTAGCAATTGTGATACCGGCATCACCAACGATGGAGGTAAACGCGCCAAGGCCCACAATCTTAGCTCCCAATCTTTCAGCGACTTGGCCGGCTTTAATGATTTTCCTTATTACTTGCGATTCCGGCATAGCCAGCATTTGCCGGGATGTCAGCGGACACCCCACAAACCACCCTTCGGCCCTATTATGCCCAGAATCAATGCCGCTAATGTGAGACACTTTAAATGGAGGTATGTATTTAATTACACCTTCCACCAGCCCATCCGGCCAGTTACGGGTAAAAGAAAACTTGCGACTGAAATCTTTAGCTTCCAAAGGATGAATAACAAAAGCAAATTTCTGCAAATACACGCGCCTCCTTAAATAAAGTTTTTAAATCTTGGGACAATGCCCGCCTGTTCAATGAGTGCGGTATAATCCGCAGCCGTCATTTGTTCCGGACGTTTGCCGGCCAGCGCAGTCAATATCCCTTCTAAAATATTGGTCCCGAACGACCTTCCCCCCATTGCCGGCGTAGTCGTTACCAGGGTGGCAACACCCCGTTCTTTTAGCATGGCCTCATCATCCGCTGTCACCGTATTGGTAATAATCAGCTTATCTTTCATATCCTCCGGCATATACCGCCTGATAAAGTGAAAATCGCCGGCAATAACGGCTGCATCTCGGAAATATTTGGCGAACTTTGGCGTACCCCGGGTCTGCTTGTCGCCGGTAGGGTAAAATAAACTAACAGGTAATTGGGTGATAACCGGCGCCACGATACTTGCCAGCCGGGACAACCCCTGTAGTGTGGTAATCGGTATCGGCACTCCCAAACCAAACATTAAATCGCCGAATACTACCCGACTGCCTGCTCCCACCAGGGCTTCCGCCAAACCAAACCGATCGACGGCACAAACGATGAGTGCCTTCTGACCGGTAAATTCCACTCCGTGGTTATCCTTCAGATAGGGAACCACCCGGCGCTCCAGCGTATTTTTAATAGCACTGCCGTCCACTACCGGGGTGAGTTTGGCCTGTGCGGCTAAAGCCGCCGACTCCCGGAAGGTATAACGC
>JAEZQV010000478.1 GCA_023441125.1 Bacillota bacterium | reverse complement strand
CTGCAATATGCAGTATACCTCGGGCACCACCGGCTTTCCGAAGGGTGTCATGCTCTCCCACTACAATGTTGTCAATAACGGCAAAACCATCGGCGACTGCATGGATCTCTCCACCGCCGACCGCATGATGATTCACGTGCCGATGTTCCACTGCTTCGGCATGGTGCTGGCCATGACCGCCTCCATGACGCATGGCGTCACCATGTCGCCAATCCCCTATTTTTCGCCCAAACTCTCGCTGGACTGCATCAACCGCGAGAAGATAACCTGCTTCCACGGCGTACCCACCATGTTCATCGCGATGCTGGAGCATGAGGACTTCCCGCAGACAGACTTTTCCCATGTGCGGACAGGCATTATGGCCGGCAGTCCTTGCCCGGTCAAGGTCATGCAGGATGTGGTGCACAAGATGAACATGTCGCAGATTACCATTGTGTTCGGCCAGACCGAAGCCGCGCCCGGCTGCACCCAAAGCCGCGTGGATGACTCCGTGGAATTGCGCGTCAACACCGTCGGCCGGCCCCTGCCCGGCGTGGAATGCAAGATTGTCGATCCCCAGACCGGCCAGGACCTGCCCGACAATGTGGACGGTGAATTCGTCGCCCGCGGCTATAACATCATGAAAGGCTACTACAAAATGCCCGAAGCCACGGCCGCCGCCATTGACCAGGACGGCTGGCTGCACACCGGCGATTTGGCCAGGCGTGATGACAACGGCTACTACAAAATTACCGGCCGCATCAAGGATATGATCATCCGGGGCGGGGAAAATATCTATCCCAAGGAAATTGAGGATTTTATCTATACGCATCCCAAAGTCCGGGACGTGCAGGTGATCGGCGTGCCGGACAAGCAGTATGGCGAGGAAATCATGGCCTGCGTCATCCTCAAAGACGGAGTGACCATGGCCGCGGACGAACTCAAGGATTACATCCGCGCCCACATCGCCAAGCATAAAACCCCGCACTACATTGATTTTGTAACGGAGTTCCCCATGAACGCCGCCGGCAAGATCATGAAGTATAAGATGCGCGAACAGGCAATTCAAAAATTCGGCCTGCAGGCCGACAGTCAGATTGAGACTGCCTAACAGCCGCCCAAGGAGCAAAGAACCCCCGGTTCTTTGCTCCTTTTCCGTCCGCTGCTTCCTGGGGACCATCCGGGTCAGCGGCTGTGCACGCCGGTTTCAGCTGTAAAATCATATCAAAATTAGTAGATTCCTGGCAGGTAATCCCTGCCCGTTAGCGAAGTACTTTAATAAAAATAGCAAAATATAGCTAAACGGAGGTGCAAGAGATGAGTATTAAGAACAAAATTATTGCGGTAATGCTGTCCTCTTTGCTGATTACCACCATCCTGGTAAGCGCACTGCAGTTATACACTGTCTATCGTTCTTCCGGCCATGACGCGGCATTGAGCATGGAAATGCTCAACGGTATATATACTGGTATTCAAAGCAGTGCACTGGTGCTGCTTGTCTCGCTTTTGCTGGTGGGCATCGGTTCCTGGCTGATTATCGGCCGCTTATTCCGTCCGCTTACCGCTATGACCCAGGAGGTAGGCCGTCTCGGTCAGGGTGATTTAACCCTGGTCATCCATAACAAGTCCAAGGACGAAATCGGTCAGCTTGCCGACGTGATCAATACAACGGTGCAAAATCTCAGGAGCATCGTCGGCACAGTCCAGCGCAATGCCCAGTTAATTGCCGCATCGAGTGGCGAATTGTCGGCCTCTACCGACGAGGTCGGCCGGGCAGTCGGGCAGGTGGCTCAGACAGCCGGGGAAATTGCCAAAGGGGCGGAAGAAACCGGAAAAATGATGCAAAGCGCCGCCGGCCGGACAGCCGAACTGAGTGAGCTGTCCGCCACGGTTACCGGGGAAATGCAAACTTTGAACCAGGATGCACAAGCCATTGGCACCGCCGCGGAAAAAGGCCAGACCGCCATCCAGCGGGCCACAGATGTCATTCAGGGCATTGCCGATACGACCCAGACCAATGCCGGCCTGGCCGGCAGTCTTAGCACCAAGTCGCAGCAGGTACGGGAAATCGTCGAAATGATTAATGCGATTGCCGGGCAGACCAATCTGCTCGCCCTTAACGCCGCCGTAGAGGCGGCAAGAGCCGGCGAACACGGCAAAGGCTTTGCGGTTGTCGCCGAGGAAGTAAGAAAACTGGCCGAACAGTCCAGTCAGGCCTCGACGCAGATCGGCACCATTATTCATGACATGCTGGCCGATATCGACAAGGTGGTAAGCGAGTCCGGCAAGGCGACAGACGCCGTCGCCAACGGTGTCACCACCATCCATGAAGCCAACGCCAGCTTTACCGACATTAATGAGCACATCGCCCTGACATTAAGCAAGGTGGCGGCGGTTACCCAGCTTTCCGGCCAGCAGGCCGGGGCGGCCGCCGCTCTGAAAGAAGTGGTGCAGAGTGTCGCGGCGGTGACCGAACAATCGGCCGCCGCCACCGAAACGACGGCGGCCAGCGCCGAGGAAGTCAGCGCCTCGGTCGAAGAAATCACCGCCAATACCGCCTCACTCAATCAGGTGGCCGGCGAATTGCAAAATGCTGTGACCAAATTTAAGCTGGCCTGAAACCTGGCCGGCGCTAAGCGCTAGTGAAGCTTACAGCCGATACCGGCGTTGTACTGAAGGCATTTTATACTATCTTGCAATATAAAAAAGTTAACCCCGCGCCTGCGCGGGGTTATTCTTATCGCTACGGAGAGAACAGCCGGTTGTTGCCATGTCTTGTGCCCATTATACCACCGCGGCAATCTTTTCGAGTTCATTCGTCGTAGCACTTAAAGATTGCATGGTTGACAGCGTTTGTTCCGTAGCGGCCGCCTGCCGTCTGCTAAGCGCAAAAGCGCGCTCAACCGTTTGCGCCACGCCTTCTGTTTGACTCTGGATAGCTTGGAGGATTTTTTTTATTTCGCCAACGGAATTGGCACTGTTCACAGCCATTTTACGAATCTCATCGGCCACAACCGCAAATCCTTTGCCATGCTCTCCCGCCCTGGCAGCTTCAATGGCGGCATTGAGTCCCAGCAGGTTGGAGTTGGCGGCAACATCGCTGACAAATTTTAAAATATCGCCCGTTTTATTTATCTGCATGGCAACATTATGTCCGCCTTCCCTAATTTTGCTCAATTCTGCCGCCAGGTTCGCCGCCGTCGCTCCCAGCTCCTGGGCTGTTGCCGCAATCTTGTCGGCAGTGGCGGCAACAGTTTGCGCCACTGCGTAAACATTATCCTGATTTTCCATGCTTACAGTCATAGAAAAAATACCAAGCAAGGGTCCATCATTTTCAAATACCGGTTCGCAGTGCACTTTTACTTTCATCCCTAAAATTTCTTTGGGAATTATCTCACTCACCGGCTGCTTAGCTTCCAGGCACTGATAGCCAATACCCGGCGGGATACGTTTACCAGCCGCAAACATATTGGGAATATCCGGCAGAAAATCACTTTTTTTAGCGCCGGCTATAATCACGCCGTCACGGTCGATAACAACGGCACTGCAGGGAAATGGATTTGCGGCAACAATAAGATTAATACACTCTCCTAAAACCTCCAATTTACTCATGATTATAACCATTCCTCTCGCAAGCACAGTGGTAGCGGTATAAAACCATTACCACTGCGCTTATTTTGCATGACAGTAAAATTCAGACCGATACCCTCGATAGTAAAGTTAAACCGCCTATTTTCCTGCAGCGGCGGCGATCATGGCCTTAACATTTTCCACCTTGGCATTGGGCGGG
>JAEZQV010000462.1 GCA_023441125.1 Bacillota bacterium | reverse complement strand
TTACTTATGCCCAGCAAGCCGGTCTGCAGTATTCTTTCCGGCATATTAATGCCGGTGATGCAGCGCACCCGAACTTTGTGAAGTTTTGGCTGACGGGACGTGATGGTGCCGAAGGACAGGTAGCCGGGGCATCTATTGGCGGGGGCAGGGTAATCATCCGTGAGGTTGATGGCTTTCCGCTGGAATTTACCGGCGATTTTCCAACAATTTTGACGCTGCACGAAGATCGTCCCGGTGCCATTGCCGAAGTAACCGGCATATTATCCAAGCATGGTGTTAATATTGCCCAGATGCGGGTTTTTAGAAGGAATAAGGGCGGCTTGGCCAGCATGGTACTGGAAACCGACCAGCCGGTCGACACTGACGATCTTGCTGTTGTTGCCGGCTTGCCAATGATTAAAACGGTACGCTGTATTAGTGCCATAAGTTGACAGGAGGAGTGGACGGTTAATGTCGTTAGACAAATTGTCGCTTGCCGACTGGATAAAGGCGGCGGAAGCACAAGCCTTACCTTTTACCGACTTTTGCATAGCTGTTCAGGCCAAGGAGCTGGCCGTGCCTGCGGCCGAATTAGTTGACCGGATGGAAGCCATTCTTATGGTGATGGAAGAGTCGATAGCAGCCGGCCTTAAGGGGCCGCGCTCGAAAGGCGGACTGGTAGGCGGGGATGCGAGCAAGCTTGAGCGCTATCTGCGGGGGACGGGTAAAACCCTCATGGGGGATTTCATTGGTAAAGCAGTAGCCTATTCGTTGGCGGTAGGCGAAGCTAACGCGGCTATGAGCCGCATTGTCGCAGCGCCTACTGCCGGGTCCAGCGGCGTATTGCCGGGAATTTTGTATGCCCTCCACGAGGAGCACGGTTTTAGTAAGCGTGATCTGGCCAAGGGCCTGGTGGTGGCCGGGGCCATTGGCATGGTGATCGCCTCCCGGGCATCGCTGGCCGGGGCGGCCGGCGGCTGCCAGGCTGAATGCGGTTCGGCCGGAGCCATGGCCGCCGGGTCAATCGTAGCACTGTCCGGCGGGGCGCCGGCACAGATCGGGCACGCTGTTGCCATTACGATTAAGAATATGTTGGGACTGGTATGCGATCCGGTCGCTGGTTTAGTGGAAGTACCTTGCGTCAAGCGCAATGCCGGCGCAGTGGCCCAAGCGGTTATTGCGGCGGAAATGGCTTTGGCCGGTATTGAAAGTGTAATACCGGTAGACGAAGTCATTGATGCCATGGATTCGGTAGGACAATCCATGCACTGCTCACTCAAAGAAACCGCCCAGGGTGGTTTGGCCGTTACCCCGACAGGCCTGGCCTTAACAGAAAAAATATTTGGTAATATAAAGTAGCAGGTTTTTGGCAACCCATGTGGAACATTCATATAAAAAAAGAATATTAAAGAATATTTTGGAGGGCTACAGCATGAAAGCAGTTGTTAGTTCTGATCGCGCACCGCAGGCCATCGGGCCTTATTCGCAGGCTATCAAAGCCAATGGATTCTTATTTGCGTCCGGGCAGATTCCGCTTGATCCCATTACCGGACAGATCGTTTATGGCGGTATTGAAAACCAGACTCACCAGGTTTTCGCTAATTTACGGGCCATTTTAGAAGAAGAAAATCTTACTTTCGCCAATGTGGTGAAAACAACGGTATTTTTGAAAGATATGGATGACTTTACCGTGATGAACAAGGTGTACAGCCAGTATTTTACTGATGAACCACCGGCCCGGGCCTGTGTGCAGGTTGCCAAACTGCCGCGGGATGTAACTGTGGAGATTGAGTTGATAGCTGCTTACTAAGGCATAAAAAACCGAACCTGACAAGGGTTCGGTTTTTTATACACTTTCTATTTGCCTTTGCGGCCTAAGCCGATGCGTTCGGCATAGTAACCCTGCCGGATAAAGAGGAGCAGGCCGATGAGTATAACCGCCAGACTGGTGAGTTGGGCCGATTTAAGGCCAAACAGCAGTGTGCCGTAATCTCCCCGGAGAAACTCAAGAAAAAAGCGGGCGGCAGAATACAAAATGGCATACAGGATAAAGACCTGGCCCTTGGCATGATTTGTTGTTCTAAACAGCAGCAGCAATACGAAAATAATGACATCAAGCTGGCCTTCCCATACTTCTGCCGGCCAGAGCGGTTTATCGCCGTAAACTTGATACGCCAGGGTCGTTGACGGGTAAATGATGCCGAAGCTGCCACCGGTAGGATGCCCGAACGCGTCGCCATTCATTAAGTTGGCCATCCGGCCGATGGCTTGCCCCATAATGACCGCCGGCGCAGCTACAATGTCGGCGAAAGCCCAGGTATCGATTTTGTGGATTTTTGTGTAAACAATGCCGACAATGGCTCCTAGCAATACGCCGCCCTGGATGGCCATGCCGCCTTGCCAGACAAACGGAATTTCCAGCAGGTGGTGTTGATAGTAATCCCAATCAAAGAAAAATACATCCCATAGCCTGGCGCCGACAATACCGGCCAAGCCGCAGTAGATGCCGATATCCGGCACATGCTGATGCCAGCGGCCATCTTGTTTGGCGAAGAAATAGGCAGTACCGGTAGCCAGGATAATACTTAGGCTCAGGATAAGACCATAAGCCCTAACAGGAAAATCACCGATAAAAAATAGGTATTGATGCATGATGCGGCCTCCAGTAATAATATTAGTAAAGGATACAACATATAGTTGTATGAGGTATGAGAGGGGATTGTTATGACGAAAAGATTTATCGCGTCAGCTATTGCTGTTATTGTGTTATTGGCAACAATTGGCTTTATGGCGATGCAGCCTGACCGTATAGCGGAAAAGGAACCCGGTATGCAGCCGGCGGAAGCCGGTGTGACAGCCGGGAAAATCCTGCCTGGCTTTACGCTTGGCGGCCTGGATGGGAAAACGGTTACGGTTGCGCCGGCCGGCCGAATTATCGTCCTGAATTTCTGGGCAACCTGGTGCCCGCCCTGCCGTGAGGAAATGCCGGAACTTGAGAAATTTTCCCAAAAGTACAATGGAAAGGTGCTGTTCTATGCCGTCAACATTCAGGAATCTAGTGAAAAAGTAGCTGCCTTTCTGACTCAGAATCAGTATACCTTGCCTGTCCTGTTAGACAAGGACGGTGAGGTAGCCAGAAGCTTTCGCATTAACGCCATTCCCACCAGTATAGTAGTCGATAAACACGGGGTTATAAAATATCGCAAGTCAGGACCAGTAACACTGGCCGAACTGGAAGGGGTGTTACATGGATTATAGCCTTACCC
>JAEZQV010000437.1 GCA_023441125.1 Bacillota bacterium | reverse complement strand
GTTCGGAAAAAGACTGGGTGTGGCCTGCTTGGTAGTTTGTGCTGTTATTTTCGGGCTGGGATTGTGGGAAGGGTATCATGACGGGGCGTTAACCTTTGACGAAATTCAGTTGATGCTTATGACGGCGATTAGTCTGGCTGTTGCCGCTATTCCCGAAGGCTTACCCGCTGTTGTTACCATTGTGCTGGCTCTCGGAATGCAACGTATGGCCAAAAAAAATTCGATAATGAAAAAACTACATGCTGTGGAAACGTTGGGCAGTATCTCGGTAATCTGTTCGGATAAAACCGGAACGCTGACCCAAAACCAAATGACAGTGATACGGGTTTACACGCCGGCAAAACTATTTGCCGTAAGTGGTGAAGGCTATAATCCGGCCGGCCGGTTTACTTACAATAACCAGCCGGTGGAGCTAACGGCCGAGACTGATCTTGCTTTACTGCTTACCGGTTCGGTATTATGCAATGATGCGCAATTAAAACCGGCCGAAGATAGGCAAAGCTGGTCAATTATTGGTGATCCGACAGAAGGTGCGCTCGTTGTGGCCGGCCACAAAGGCGGGTATACCGGGACACAGTTGGCGGCCCAATTTCCCCGGTTGCAGGAAATACCTTTTGATTCCGACCGCAAAATGATGACAACATTACATCAGGTTGACGGCCAACTGCGCAGTTTTACAAAAGGCGCGCCGGATATCCTGTTGAGCCGTTGTACTGCGATTTTCACAGGCGGGGTGGTCCGGCCGCTAACGGAGGCGGATATAGCCGCCATTCAAACGGCCAACCATGATATGGCGGCTGAGGCGCTGCGGGTGCTGGCAATCGCCTGCCGCAACTATGACGGCAGCCCGGATATGACGGATGCTGACGCCGTAGAAAACGAACTGGTGTTTATCGGTTTGTTAGGTATGATAGATCCGCCGCGAGCCGAAGCCAAGGCTGCCGTAGCGGTATGCAGGGAAGCCGGTATCAGACCGGTAATGATTACCGGCGACCATCCGGACACCGCCTATGCGATTGCCCGGGAGCTGGGCATTGTTACCCATCAGGACCAGGTACTCACCGGCCGGGATTTTGACCGCATGTCGCCGGCTGATTTAAAGCAGGCGGTGGAAACTGCCAGTGTGTTTGCCAGGGTATCGCCTGAACACAAGGTTGCTATTGTCGAAGCACTGCGCGGCAACAGGCATATTGTGGCGATGACCGGAGATGGCGTTAATGATGCGCCGGCGCTGAAAAAGGCCGATATTGGTGTGGCTATGGGCATAACCGGCACCGATGTTACCAAGGAAACCGCCGACATGGTAGTAGCTGATGATAATTTTGCCACTATTGTTTCCGCCGTGGAGGAAGGCCGGGTTATCTATACCAACATTAAAAAGTTTGTCTATTTTTTACTTTCCTGCAATGTTTCGGAGGTATTGGTCATCTTTTTTGCCATTTTGTTCGGCTGGCCGATTCCGTTACTGCCGATTCAACTGTTATGGGTCAATCTGGTTACGGACGCTTTTCCGGCATTAGCATTAGGTATTGAAAAAAAGGAACCGAATGTGATGCGGCTTAAACCGCGGGATCCTGCCGAACCGTTAATGGGGAGAAATCTGAAGATTATGATCGGCGTGCAAAGCGTAGCCATTGCCGTGACGGTCCTGGGAGCCTTCCAGTATGCTTTAGCGGCCTATAGCCACGACCTGGATATGGCTCGCACCTTTGCTTTTATCACCCTGATTACCACGCAAATTGTCTGTGCTTATGCCGCCCGGTCGGAATACTATTCCGCTTTTGCGCTTGGCTTATTAAGCAATAAGTTTCTTAACGGCGGGGTTGCGCTCTCCTTTGCATTGCTATTACTATCCGTTTACGGGCCGTTGCACTTACTATTTAAGACCATTGAGCCGGGCGTACACGAGTGGCTGTTCCTGCTGGCTATGGCGCCGCTGCCGTTCGTGGCTGTCGAGGTTACCAAATGGGTGTTAAAATTGTCGGCTAAACCTGATCAGCCGGCAAAGATAAATGGTTAAACCAGTTTTTATTAATACTAAAAACGGACTCATTCCCCTAATGGGAATAGAGTCCGTTTTTGCTTGCAAAGCACCGCAGGTTTGCCAACCGTAGGCGCGATTGGGTTTTAGACGCAGCCCTTATTGCAGTGTGACCGCGTCGCCGTCGCTTAAGCTGCTTACGCCGCTGGTTATGACCAAGGCTTGTTCCGGCAGGGATGAGGTGATTTCTACCTGATCACCGCTGATCACACCGAGGGCAACCTGCTGACGGACGGCTTGGCCGTTAACCGCCAGGTACAGATACGTGCCGCCTTGATCCTTAAATACCGCCGTTACCGGCACCGCCGGTGCAGTGACTGTCTGACCGGTCTTCAGATGAACACTTACCGTTGTATCCGACTGGAGCAGGCCGCTCAGATTATCGGCCCGGATGTAGGTGAGAAATAGATTGCTAGTACTGCCGACTTCCGGGTAAATAGCCTCAACTTGTCCGGTGGGGACTTGGGTTGAACCGCTGACGACAATTTCGGCCGGGCTGCCGGCATGAACCAGATACAGATCTTTTTGCGCCAGGTGAACAACGATGCGCATATCACCGCCATTGTCAAGCACCAGAAGTTGCTGACCGGCCTGCACTGTTTTATCGACAGCGACGCTAAGTCCGGTCACTTTGCCGTCTGAGGGGGCGATAAGATCGGCGAAACCAGGCTGGCGGAGAGCAGTGGAACTGCCTGAGCCGGGGTCCGGTGCACCAGCCAGCGCTGCTTTGGCCGCCTGCAGGCGGGCGGCTGTATCTTCCAGCTGCCGCCTGGCGATCGCGCCGATTTGGTAGAGCTTTTGATAGCGGTCGTATTCCTGTACAAGCTTATCATAGTTAGCCTGGGCCTGCCGGTTGTCGGCCTCATTTTGCGCAGGCGCAGCAGCCGTTGGTTCGCTGGCGGCTGATACCACACCTTCAATGTGGACGAGGGCCTGGCCGGCTTTTACCGTTTGACCTTCGGTTACATTTACTGCGCTGACCCGACCGGCAATCGGCGCACTGATGACTGCCGCCTCACGGCTTTGGACGGAGCCCGGCAAAACGATTTCCTCAGCTTTATTGATTACACTGACCGGAAGGACTGTAACACTGACTGGTGCACGCGGTACGGTCTGGGCGGCCGGTACACGCCCCGAACGGGCAACCCCCCACAGAACTGCCGCGAGCAGGGCTGTGATCAGGATGGCGGGAATAATTCTGGTTTGTAATTGGCTTCTATTCAAGGCTGATCATCTCCAGGTGTGATAGTTGCAATCATTACTATAGTCCTACTTTTTAATACATTCGTCAAGACTTGCTAAAATTTGGCTGCGGATAGACAGGCGATAGACAGATGGAAACTAAAACACTATAATAGTTTCTAGGGTAGTGTGCGCATAGTTGAAAAAGGGGGCTCTTATGGAACGGATAAAAAATCATATTTTAGATATAGCACAAGCTAAGTTTGACCGCTTGGGGTTAAAAAAAACCACGATGGATGATATTAGCCGGGAATGCAAGATTTCCAAAAAAACTCTGTATAAATATTTTCCCAGTAAAGAAGAGCTGTTTATTAGTTTATTTGCCCGGGAAACCCGTAAGGGGCGGGAGATTATCTTCGACCGGATGGGAGACGTGGCGGACCCGCAGGCACGCATAGTCCAATTAACCAAGACTGCGATCGGTTACTTTAATGAGGATCATTTTTTGACCAGGCTATTAAAAGATGATCAAGCTGTTTGTTCGGCTTTTCTGGGTATAAAATATCATTCTATGATTGAAAAAGAGATTATCAGCGTAATCGCTGAAATCATTCACGAAGGCAAACAACAAGGCTGCTTTCGGGATGTGGATGAACAGGTCATGGCCTACGCGGGTATAAAACTTTTTCAGGCTTTCAGCTACATGCGGACGCTGGAGTTTTCGCCGGAAAAAACAGCGCAAGGGTATTATGCCGATGTGCTTGTGGACCTGATTGTCCATGCATTGCGGAAAGAATCCCGGAACTGACCGGGAAATAATATTTCGATACAGGGGGAGGATTAGCATGAGACAGCTTTCGCGGCGCTGGCTGTTTTGGGGCTTATTTGCCATGGCGGCAGCCGGTATATCGGGCTGCGCTTCGCAGCCGGCGGCGGTGGAACAGCCACCGCTGGTACGTTCGCAGGCAGTCAAACTGGAGCAAGGAATCCAAGGCGCAACGTATGCGGGGGAAATACGCGGCCGCTTTGAAAAACAGCTCTCCTTTCAGGTAAGCGGCAAGGTCAGCAGGCGTAATGTGGAACTGGGCAGTGTTGTGAACCCCGGTGACGTATTGATGGAGATTGACGCCAAAGACATCGAACAGACTGTAAACGCCGGGGCGGCTATGGTCTATTCCGCCCAGTCGCAGCTTAAGCTGGCGGAAAATAATTTGCAGCGCAACCGCGTCTTGTATGAGCAGCAAGCCATCAGCCGTACGCAGTACGAACAATACCAAAATGCCTATGATGCCGCGTTGGCTGCCGTGCAGCAGACTTCAGCCCAATATGCCCAGGGCAGCAATCAACTGGGGTACAGCAGTCTGACGGCAGACTGTGCCGGTGTTGTTGCGGCCATTAATGCCGAAGCCGGGCAGGTGGTAAGCGCCGGCCAGACTGTATTGACACTGGTACAGGCCGGCGAGCAGGAGGTTGAGATTTACATTCCGGAACATCGCATTGAAGAGTTACGTAAAGCAGCCTCGCTGCAAGTCACTTTTTGGGCGCTGCCCGGCGTCAAGGTGGAAGGTGCCGTCCGGGAAATCGCGCCGATGGCCGATAAAGCATCACGTACTTACAAAGTCCGGGTCAGCCTGAATAATCCGCCGCCCGAATTGAAACTGGGAATGACGGCGGCCGTAACTGCCACCGGGATGTCTGTAGCGCAAAAAGCGGCTTATATTCCGCTGGCGGCACTTTATCAGGCGGGGAACGCTCCGCAGGTATGGGTTATTCATAACGGTATTGTAACTCTCAAACCGGTAAAAACGGGCGCTTTCGGTGACGGGACCGTCCAGGTGTTTGGGCTTGACGAGGGTGAGCTGATTGTGACCGCCGGCGTGCATAAGCTTGCCCCGGGGCAAGCAGTGCGGACCGCAGGTGACCCGTTATGAGCAAATTAAATCTTACAGAATGGTCGCTCCGCCACCGGGAAATTGTTTATTTTTTTATGGGAATCACTTTTATTGCCGGAATCATTTCCTACTTATATCTGGGGCGGATGGAAGATCCGGATTATGTCATCCGTCAGATGGTGGTTACGGTGGCTTGGCCCGGGGCCACTGCCCGGCAAATGGAAGAACAGGTAACCGACAAAATTGAAAAAAAACTGCAGGATACACCGGGCCTCGATTATCTAAAGAGCTACTCCCAACCGTCTCAAGCCGTAATTTATGTGAATTTGAAGGATACGCTGAATGAAAAGGACATCCGCCCTACCTGGCTGGAAGTGCGTAACATGGTCAATGACATTAAAGGAACGCTGCCGGCCGGCGTAGTGGGACCGGCTTTCAATGACCGTTTTGACGACGTATTCGGTTCTATCTATGCCCTGACGGCTGACGGCTTTACCTACGAAGAACTGCGTGAGCAGGCCGAAATCATCCGCCGGATTTTACTGGGGGTGCCCAGTGTAAAGAAGGTAGAGCTGCTGGGCGTGCAGGACGAGAAGATATACATAGAAATGACCAGCAGTAAGCTGGCCCAACTGGGGATTGATCCCAATCTTATAATTAATACGGTGAAAACTCAGGCGGCTATGGCCCCGGCCGGTATGCTGGAAACCTCATCCGATAATGTATATCTCAGAATCAGCGGGGTGTTCGACAGTCTGGGCAGCATCCGGGAACTGCCCATCCAGGTTAACGGCCGGAGTTTTCGGTTGGGGGATATTGCCAAAGTTGAACGAAAGTACGCGGAACCTATGGACCCCAAAATGTATTTTAACGGCCAGCCAGCGATCGGCCTGGCTATTTCGATGGAAAAAGGCGGCAATATTCTTACCCTGGGCGAGAATTTGAGTACCACCATCGCGCAGGTGCGGCAAAACCTGCCGCTCGGTCTTGCGATCAGCCAGGTATCCAATCAGCCGAAAGTTGTGGCCGAATCGATAGGCGACTTTGTAAAATCCTTGCGGGAAGCGGTTATTATTGTGCTGGCAGTCAGCTTTTTCAGCCTGGGGATGCGTTCCGGCCTGGTGGTTGCCCTGTGCATTCCGCTGGTTATTGCGGGAACCTTTGCCTGCATGAAAGCTTTGGGGATCGATTTGCA
>JAEZQV010000347.1 GCA_023441125.1 Bacillota bacterium | reverse complement strand
GCTTCCAATAAGCGGTAAAAGCGGTATCGCCATGCTGAAACTCAGCTTTAACAGTAAAATAATCCGCCGGCTTAAAGTTCTCTATCTCCCGTTCCCGGCGCACCACCAGCGCCAGAGTCGGGGTTTTTACTCTGCCTACCGGCAGCGTTGTCCTATGCCCGGCCCGCTGGGCCGCCAGCGTAAAGGCACGCGACAAATTCATGCCGATTAACCAGTCGGCTCTTGATCTGGCCAAGGCTGATTGCTTAAGATTGAAAAAATCCTGATTGTCACGCAGCGTGACGATGGCTTTCTTAATGCTTTGTTCATCAAGTGCATTGAGAAGTATGCGCCGCACCGGTTTTTGGTTATCCACATAGTCAAGCACTTCATCAATCAACAGCTGTCCTTCACGGTCAGGGTCACCGGCGTGAACAATTTCCGTGGCTTGGTCAATCAGATTTTTTATAATTGCAAACTGTTTTTTACAGGAATCGGCTACCAGCAGTTTCCAGGTTTGCGGAATAATCGGCAGGTCTTCGGCCCGCCACTTTTCATATTTAGGATCATATTCATCCGGTTCGGCCTGGCGCAAAATATGACCGTAGCCCCAGGTTATGACGCCGTCACCGGTGGTAATATAACCGTCCTTACGACTGACCGGACCTGGCAGGCATTTGGCAATTTCCGCCGCCATACTCGGTTTCTCCGCGATAAACAGCCTCACTTAACCACCGGTCCCGGCCATGCCTGCATGCCACCGTCAACATTATCCACATTGTCAAACCCCTTATTTTTAAGCAAACTGGCTGCCCTGGCACTGCGATTCCCGCTGCGGCAGATCAGAAGTACTTTGTCACTTTCCGGTATTTCGCTTATATGCTGCTCCAGTTCATCAAAAGACACCAGCTCCACGCCGGGTATATGACCGGCCAGATATTCCTCCCGGGTACGAATATCAATTATAATTGCTGCCTTGCTTTGCCACAAGGCAAGGGCTTCATCAACAGTCACGCTAACTCCTCCTTGGTATGCTGCCATACCGCTGTCCCATTTGTCAGCGGCATTTTTGTATTAACCGGTCAGCAGATCTGATGCTGTACCACCAGCCGCCTTCCCATATCTTTATATTTTACCATAATTGTTGCTGCTGTTGCCAGCAGTAGGTGTAAGAGGAATATTAATGCAAATGTGGAATACCCTAAATACAGTACTAAACGGTACTGGCAGACCCAGTACCGTTTATGCCTACTGCTTGCTAATTTACTTGCGGGTAACCGGTACCGGTTTCGTCCCTGATTTTTTATCAAAAATTTTGCCGCGGGCAATTTGCTTGGGCAGCATTTTTATCTTCAGAACCTTCTCATAGCTCGCAATCAACTGCATCTCCCGCGGCGCAACAAACGAAATCACGACACCGCTTGCACCGGCACGTCCGGTTCGGCCGGCACGATGCAGATACATTTCCGGGTCTTCCGGCAAATCTAAATTTATTATATATTGAATTCCCGGGATATCGATCCCTCTGGCAGCCAGATCAGAAGCAACCAAGAGTTGCACTTTGCCGCTTCTAAAGCCGTCCATGGCTTTTTTTCTGTCCTCCTTGCCAAAGCTGCCGTGAATACCGGCGGCCGTGAGACTATGATAAGTAAGCTTGTCAACGGTAAGTCCGACATCGTCGCTTTTATTAATAAACACCAAGGCCTGCTCAAGCCCGCTGCTGTGGATAACTTTACGAAGCGTTTCGAATTTATCCCGCTGCTCGGCAACAAAATACCAATGCGCAATGTCAGGAGCGGTCTCAGCCTTATTGCTCACCGACACCAGCAGCGGACTGCGCATCAGCGTTTGCACCCGCTCCAGCGCCAGCGCCGTGATGGTTGCCGAAAATGCCAGCAGTTGCCGGTCTTTCTGGGTCGTCTTGATAACGGCCTTGATGCTGTCGACATTTCGGTCATCCAGCAGCCGGTCAGCTTCATCGAGGACAATGGTTTTAATTGTCTGGGCGTTTATCTTTTTTTTCTGGATTAGCTCCAGAATGCGTCCGCTCGACCCGGTGACAATATGCGGCTTGTCTTTTAATTTTTCTATTTGCCGGGCAATATTCACATCACCGATAATAGGCGCGGCGGTTACCGGCATACCGGAGTTCTGCGCCAACATTTCAATCTGCCGCTGGATCTGGATGGCCAGTTCATGGGTAGGCGCCAGAATACACGCCTGGGTTTCACGCCTGGTTGGATCAAGCTTTTGAAAAAGCGGCAGCAAATAAGCCAAGGTCTTGCCTGTGCCAGTAGGTGACTGGCCGATAATATCCTTTCCCGCCAGTATGGCTGGCATTGCCTCCGTCTGGATGGCGGTTGGCGACATGATACCCGTTTTGGCCAGGCCGTCCGTCAGAGTTTTGCTTAGTCCAAGTTGCTCAAAATTATTGTTCATACGCAGTACATTCCGCCTTCATATAGTAGTCCTGTTGTAATTCATGCTCAATCTGGCCAACCAGACCGCGATTGCCGGCTATAATCGAGATCTTCCGGTCGGTGCGGAAAGGCAATACTAGCCCGCCTGCTTCCTCCACCAGGAGAATGCCGGCAGCCACGTCCCAGGGCGACAGGTTAAGCTCCCAGTACCCGTCAAAGCGGCCACAGGCAACACCGGCCAGATCGTAGGCGGCTGAGCCAAACCTTCTAATTGCCCGCGTTTTCGGCAACAAACTGCCAAAAGACCTTATGTTGTTGGCTGGGTGGCTGGCGACATCATAGGGAAAACCGGTTGCCAATACACAGTCAATAAGCTGTTTTTTTTCTGAAACACGGATTGGCTTATCGTTCAAGAAGGCGCCTTGCCCTCTTATCGCATAATACAATTCATTCAGAACAGGGGCATAGACTATGCCCAAAACAGTCTGCCCACGGTAACTAAGGGCAATGGATATAGAAAATATGGGCAGCCCCTGCGCATAATTGGTTGTCCCGTCAAGCGGATCTATTGTCCACAAATAATCCGCTTCGCCGTCGGACTGACCGGATTCTTCAGCCAGTATGCCATGGTCTGGAAACCGGTCTCTGATAAAAGCAATGATTGTCGCTTCTGATTGTTTATCAATTTCGGTGACCAGGTCAATTAATGTTGACTTGGCGTCAACCACCAGGTTGACCCGCCCCAGATTTTCTGTTTGCAGGCGGCCGACATTTTGGACAAGCGGTATAAGTTGGCCAAGCACAACTGACAAATCTATACTTTGGTTCATAGCAATCACCCCGTTACATTATGCCCCTTTTTATTTCTTATCATGGCTTTATTCCACAGCAGCGCCAGGATTACCTCTAATCCTGGCAGCAACAGCCAAAATAAACGCAGGAGATGATCAAATGAGTGAATCTGTTTTAGAGTATTATGAAACCCTCGGCTTTGAAGAAACAGAAATCGACGACAACCTGATTGTGCTGGGCGTTGAGCTCACACCGGAAGGCAATTACGCTTTACTCACAGATGCTGAAGGCATCATGCCGGCAAGCCTGACCCAGCCCGTCCTGTTTGCCTATTACACGCCGGACGGCTCTTATCTTTGGAGCGCCAGTTTCAAGAACTCGGCTCAATTTAAGGAGTTATGGACTGCGGCTCAGACAGCGGCCGACCGGCTTGCGGCTATCGTCAGATTTCGCGAAGCTAACCAGACCTTCTAACACTTAAGGCAGCTGCCTGCGGTTGTTAATGTACTGACGAATACCTGTTTTCCAGCGGCCCAAAGTTGAACCGGAGAAAGACGACGTTTCGCCGACTAAGCAAAAAAGCGAGATTGCCAGGCAATCTCGCTTTTTTGCTGCTTTTTTAGTTAGTCAAACTGCGTATCGGCGCCGGAATGCGCCCGCCTCTGGCAATAAAATCATCCGATTTAAACTTGCTGACGGCGATGATCGGGCTATAGCCGAGCAATCCGCCGAACTCAACATTGTCGCCGACGCTTTTTCCCGGTACGGGAATTATGCGCACCGCTGTGGTCTTGTTGTTAATCATACCGATCGCAGCTTCGTCGGCAATAATAGCCGAAATGGTGGCCGCGGATGTATCGCCGGGAACGGCAATCATGTCCAGGCCAACTGAACATACGCAGGTCATGGCTTCCAGTTTTTCCAGCGTCAGACTGCCGCGTTCGACGGCAGCAATCATGCCGGCATCCTCGCTTACAGGAATAAAAGCCCCGCTAAGGCCGCCGACGTGGGAAGAAGCCATCAGGCCGCCTTTTTTGACTGCATCGTTTAAGAGGGCCAGCGCAGCGGTTGTACCGGGGGCGCCACAGCTCTCCAGGCCCATTTCCTCCAGGATGTGGGCGACACTGTCACCAACAGCCGGTGTCGGCGCCAGAGATAGATCAATAATGCCGAAAGGATGCCCCAGCCGCCGCGAAGCTTCCTGCGCAACCAACTGCCCTACGCGGGTAATTTTAAAGGCCGTCCGTTTTACAGTCTCGGCCACAGCACTAAAATCCCGGCCCTTTACATCTTCCAAGGCCCGTTTGACTACCCCCGGTCCGCTAACCCCCACATGAATGGTGGTTTCAGGCTCGCCAACACCGTGAAAGGCACCGGCCATAAAGGGATTGTCCTCGGGGACATTGGCAAAGACCACCAGCTTGGCACACCCCAGGGCATCCCGGTCTTTAGTGAGCTCAGCCGTAAGTT
>JAEZQV010000315.1 GCA_023441125.1 Bacillota bacterium | reverse complement strand
CGGTAATAGTAAGAATTTTTGGCAGTTTCTTCTCAAGCTTGGGCGATTCGAGATTAACGGCAGGGTCTTTTTCGATATGGTGCTCACGGACCAGGTATTGATAAAACGATTTTATTGCCGCAAGATTGCGCGATATCGTAGAAACAGCCCGTCCCTTGACCTGAAGACTATTGAGATAGCTTAGGATGGTGTCACGGTTCGAATTCCGTATAAAATCTAATTGACTATTTTGCAAAAACGTATTAAACTGCCTTAAATCCCGCCCATAGGATTCCAGGGTATTCTGAGCTAAGCCGCGCTCCACTGCAAGATAGTTAATAAATTCATTAACATACGATTCCATTTTATTTACCACCCTTTTTCCTTCCCAGATTTCCGGTCGACACATTTACAGTATCTGGTCTAGTTCATTATTCCACATGAAGTTTACTTTTCCTTTATTTGTCTATCATGTTTTGTAAAGTTTTAGATTTTTTTTGTCAGCGTTGTTACTCTATGTCTAACTGTAAGGGGTGGCCGTAGCGGAAACGGCCATAACCCGCAACGGTTTTTCTAACAAATGCTGATCGCGTATTTTAAGTCCCGGATTATTATACTCCCAAAACATGGTCATGAGTTTGGGCAGAATATAGAAAATAATAAGCGTTAATAGGACGATTTTTACATATAACCGGGATCGCCTAATGATATTTCGCCAGGAAAACGTCACTACCATGCGCTCCTACTCTCCTCCCCCCGAAAACTATTTGCTGGTTGCTGGCTTAACTTAATATCATACTTATTCGCTGCCGGGAGAGTTTATTCGTACTTTAGCATTCAATTGCAATAAGAAAAAGCTGCAGAATTACTGCAGCCCTGTGTATCGTATAGTAATGTTAGAGACGGAGCGTTCGGCTACATGCAGCAGCAAAGCGATGCCAACATGCTAAGCTTCACTGACGGGGTTAAGATTTTACAATAAACTGGGCGATTGTTTTCATAAATACCGGAGAAACATAGACTTCGATCAAAGCGGCTCCGATCATAACAACGGCCATGGCAAGGCAGAACACGGAGTAGGCAATAGAATTATAAAAAAGATTATCCCGGCTTGCATTTTTGCGCCGGACCAGCATGAGGGAAAATTCGGTAGCCGATACTCCTGCCGCTAAAATAGCCGGTACAGCCAGAAAGTTATGCGGCAGTACCGCAACAATGGCAAATAACAGGCCTTTCATAATATATTCATTTACCAGAAAACCCACGGTGAAGCCGATGACAAAACCTCTCAGGCAGACCATAAACAAAACAAACGGGATGCCAACAATCGTAAAGCCTAGTAGCCACATGATGCCAATGATTTTGATGTTGTTAACCACCACATCGATTAACAGTAGATGGGTACTATTTATACCGTCCTGGCCTTCGGTTAAACCCTGAAAAAATACCCGTAAATAAACAAGCAGCTCATTTTTTTGTTCGTCAGGCAGTGTTTTTACAGCCATGGCTCCAATCACTATGCCGATAACAAAAATCAAAACCATAAAAAAATAGGCGACAATGTGAGTGCGGACATAATCGACAGCATTTCTGCGCAGAAGTTTTAGCATGCATGTACCTCCCTGCCAGTACCTGCTACAATATATGTCCAATTAAAGCGGTTTAGACCTTGCTTTGTGCCTGCTCCATTTTGATCAGTCGTCCGTATATGCCGCCGCCGCCCGCGGCAATAGCCGCTGTTCCCGTGCGGGCAGCGATAATGCACTCAGCAACTTTACTTCCCGCCGCTCTCAGTAAAGCATCCTGGGAAACATAATGCAAAATATTCATTTCCGTATCAAATTCGGCCAGCAGCCTGGCCATCAGTTTCTTGCCTAAACCGGGAATAAACTCCAGTGGTATTTGGTAACAGTACTTGGGCCGGTGGTCAGGGTGGCGTGGTTTACTATAATCCGCTATTTCATTAATCCGGTCCAATACGCCTTTAACCAGGCTGCTGCCGCCGCATTGCGGACAACGGCCAATTTCGTGTTCGTCGGCGACTGTATAACCGCAGGTTAGGCAAAAAGTGCGATGGTATTTGCCCAGTCTTGGATCAAGGCCATAATTGGCCTTGACCTGCCGTCCCCCACAGCGGGACAAAGTTTTGGCAACCTCGGCGTATGATAAGGCTGCCATCGCCAATACATTGTACTCGCGGGCGATTTTATCCAGCGAATGGGCGTCAGAATTAGTCAGGAATGAATACGGCTTCAATTCACCGATTCTATCCGCCATATCGCTGTCGGCGCTGAGGCCAAGCTCAATGGCGGACAGCTTGGCCAGCTCCCGGTCGGACAGAATATGGGCGATCTTGTTGCAGCAGACTCCGTAAAGACTTTTATGCGGGGTAAAAACATGCGCCGGCACGATGAGCGATTCAAAACCGGCGGCAATGTCAACAAGCTGTTTTAACGGCATATGGGCATTCTGCGAGCTTAAACTGATATTGCGGATGAAACGGCTCATGTAGTCGGAAAATGCCGCCATAGCAGCAATATCAGGCAGAAATACCAGTGTATGGGCCAGACCGCCGTTTTCTTCCCGGGTTTCAATTTCAGCACCCGGCAACAGCAGCAGTTTGTTTTGGTAATAATAGCCGCCGCCGTTAACCGGTGCGAGCAGCCCTTCCTGGATAAGCGCTTGGATGTCGGCAAGCACCAACGGCGACAAGGCATCCACGATACCCACGATATCCATGCCCTTGCGTTCGCTGGCGTCGCGTAAAATGCCGCGGACAGTCAGCTGGCGGGAGGTGGGAATTTTGACCCACTTGCCGCTTTCACTCATGCCGACATGAATATGCAGATCGGCAAAATAGGAAGTAAGCATCGCCGCTATATCCCGGCCAGACACAGGGCTACCAGGCTTTTGGCGTCACAGATTTCGCCGCTGGCTATCATGTGCTGGAGCTGTGCCGGCGTGTAAACTTCCGTGCTGATAAACTCATCTTCGTCCGGCTGTTTGTCGCATTTTTCCAGGTCTTCCGCCAGATAGACATGAATGACCTCATTGGTGAAACCGGGGGTAGTAAACATCGCGGTCAGTTTGCGGAGCCGGCCGGCGACAAAACCGGTTTCCTCCGCCAGTTCCCGCAGGGCGCATGCTTCCGGCTTTTCCTCAGGGTCAAGCTTGCCGGCTGGTACTTCAAGGAGAATTTGGCCGATCGGATGACGAAACTGCCGTACCATAATGATATTGCCCTCCCTGGTGCGCGGTATAACGGCCACCGCGCCGGGATGCTCCACAACTTCCCGGGTTGCCGTTCGCCCATTGGGCAGTACTACTTCATCCCGGCGAAGATTAATGACTTTACCCTCAAATAAGCGGGTTGAACTTAACGGTTTCTCAATCAGATCAGTATCTGTTAGCGGCATTTTGCTACCTCCTGTTTTTGGTATGAATAACCGGCCTACATCATATATTACCTTCAAAAGGAGGTATGTCCCCATGAAGGTAGTAACTGCAAACGGTTTATATTTTAGTGGCAGAATCAGGGATTTGCTGAAAGAACTGCAGCTGCTAAGCAAACGTTATGACACTCTGCGTGAGGTAATTGCGAAAAACACGCATTAGCGGCTGAAGACACCGGAGCTGGGCTGCGGTGTCTGTAGGGTCACTCCATCCAGGGATAACGGGTGCAGGGTTTTAAGACAAACAGCGGCAGGCGGTAATCTACCGCCGGCTCCCCCAGCCAGTCAGGGACAACAAGCCAGATAACCGGCAGCGACAATTTGGCAGCCGCCTGCTTCGTTATGGCTAAGCCTTGCTCAACATGTTCCCAGGTTGTTTCCGGACCAAGATTGGTATTGCTGACCAACCCGCTGATTGTTATCCGGGCAATCTGCTCGATCCGCTGTAATGCATGAATGATACCGGCTGCATCACTGGTAAAAGGCCGTTTGGTATTAACGACCAATAACGCCCGGTAGCCATACTGGTCGAAATACCGTTTATATTGTCCCAGCACAATGGCTGATTCCCCACCGCCGACATCCATCACCACCTGCGTGTCTTCCTGCGCCAAAACCTCGACCAGATTATGGGGGGGAACCGGCAAATCGGCATGCGACAGCCGGTTTTCAGTAGCTACCACTTTTACATTATGTTCTGCCAGCAATTCACGGTTTTCCCGGGTACGAAAATAGGGCTTGACCAAATCCATATCGACGATGGCTGTTTCTTTTCCTGTCGCTTTTATCTGCAAGGCATAATTGACAGCCAGCTCTGTTTTGCCGCTGCCAAATTCTCCCAAAAAAATGGTTACGCGGTTATTTTCCATAGGATTTCCCTGCCTGTCATTTATATTCTTGGGGCTGTTCTTCGCCCCGCAGTACCCGCAAGGCACCTTCCACCAGCGCTTTCAATTCATCTTCACCGGGATATACCAAAATCTGGTTAATAAACCTGACCCGGTCGGCAATCATTTTTACCAGCATGTTAGAATGGGCTAAGCCGCCGGTTAGCACAATCGCATCCAGCGAGCCATGCACCACTGTGGCCATAGCGCCGATTTCCTTCGCCACCTGATAGGCCATCGCTTCATAAATCAATGCCGCCCGGGTATCGCCGTTCGCGATACGGTTTTCTACCTCCCGCCCGTCACTGGTGCCCAAATGCGCCATCAGACCGGCATTGCCCACCAGTTTCTTTTTTATTTCCTCATGGGTATACTGGCCGGAAAAACACATTTTTGCCAGGGCATGGGATGGCAGGCTGCCAGCCCGTTCCGGGGAAAAAGGCCCCAAATCATTGGGATTGGCAACGTCGATCATTCTGCCGTTTTTCTGGACGCCAACCGAGATGCCGCCGCCAAGATGGACAAGGATCAAGGTTAATGCAGTGTAATCTTTCCCGAGCTCTTTGGCTATCCGGTGCGCAACGGCTTTCAGATTAAGGGCGTGGAACAGACTGGGACGGGTTATTTCCGGCAAGCCGGTGATCCTGGCCAGTGGCGCCAGTTCATCAACACTCACCGGATCGACAATAAAGGCGGGGATGCCTACCTGGCTGGCAATTCCCCGGGCTAAGAGCCCCCCGAGATTGGAAGCATGCTGGGTCTGGATACCGGCTTTTAAATCTTCGGCCATTATGTCATTTACCGCGTAGGTGCCGCTGGCCGCCGGCTTAAGCGGGCCGCCGCGGCCAACAACGGCCGCAAGCTCGCCGACGCCGATCGCATGTTCGGCCAGCGCCTTCTCTACTAAATGCAGCCGGTAATCGTACTGCTCATAAATTGTCGCAAAAGGCTTCAGTTCATCAACGGTATGACGGATAATCTGTTCAAAATCCATTTGTTCATTAGTATATACCGCTATTTTTGTTGACGTTGATCCCGGATTAATTGCAAGAACTTTATATTGCTGCATAGCCAGCCTCCATAGCAAAAATTTAAGCAATGTTATCTTATTCAGTGCCGGTACAAAAAATCCCTGCTATAAAAGAACAAACCCTTGAGCCTGATGGTCTCAAGGGTTTATGTAGTCGGTGAATTAACTGGCCCGCATTTCCATTCTGAGCTTGTCGGCGATCATTGCCATAAATTCAGAATTGGTCGGTTTACCCTTATCAAGTTTGATGGTATAACCGAATAATTTATTGATCATATCGATATTCCCACGGTTCCAGGCCACTTCAATGGCATGGCGGATTGCCCGTTCCACCCGGCTGGGGGTAGTAGAGTATTTTTCGGCAATCATCGGATAAAGAACTTTGGTAACAGCTCCCAGTAATTCCACTTCGGCAACAATCATCATGATGGCATCGCGCAGGTATTGATAGCCTTTAATATGCGCAGGAATACCAATTTCCCGGATGATATTAGTAACCTCCACATCCATGGGCCGAGCCTTGACCACCGGCATGGTGGCGGCGGCAACCGGACGTGAAACGGTTACGGCAGTGCCTGCCAGTTGCCGGATACGGCTAATAAGCACGTCCATATTGAATGGTTTTAAAACATAGTAGTCGGCGCCTAGCTCAACTACCCGCTGCGTTATAGTTTCCTGGCCGAAGGCAGTAAGCATGATGATTTTTGGACGTTTATTACAGGAAACGTTAATGCGTTCCAAAACACCAATACCATCTAAATGAGGCATAATAATGTCCAGGACTATAACATCCGGAGATTTTTCTTCAATGATGGACAGCATCTGTTCGCCATTGTAGGCAACACCAACCAACTCAATGTCTTCTTCTCTGCTTAAACATTCCTGTAAAATCTCCGAGAACTCCCTGTTGTCGTCCGCAATAGCGACTTTAATTGTTTCTCTTCCCGTTACCATTGAGCATCCTCCCAGCTAAAATCATATATCCGTATAATAATGCTATTCGACAAAGATGCGCCAGTTCCTTCCTCCAATGGAAAAAAAAACCATATATTTTATATATATTCCAAATATTATCTTAATTATATATGATACAGTGATTTTATGACAAGTAGAATCTGCATTGTCTGGAAGAATTATATAATTTCGGTCAGGTTCAGCCAAAAAAAAAGCTGCCGGAAAATGTGAATAATTTCCGGGCAGTTTGACGTTCTTTTTTAGGAATGATGCCGCTTTCCATCAGCATCCAGTCAACAAAACAACCATAGCCGCTGGTCGGGTCGTGCACAAATACATGGGTAACCGCGCCGACAATTTTTCCGTTCTGGATAATGGGACTGCCACTCATACCCTGAACAATACCGCCGGTTTTCTCAATCAGCCGCGGGTCGGTTACTTTAATTACCAACCCTTTGCTTTCAGGCACTTCCTGCAAATTTATCTTTTGGATTTCGATAGCAAATTTTTCGATAGCTTGTCCGTCAACCACCGTTAACATCTCGGCAGGACCAAGCTGCACCTGGCTCATGGAAGCTACCGGAATTGCCTGCATGTATTGTTCATTAGGCAATGCGGCATTTAATTCGCCATAAATTCCGAACTGGGTATTCTTGCTTATATTCCCCAGCAGATGGTCCTCTTCGATAAAGACACCGATTTTTTCGCCGGGGTGCCCTCTTTTGCCCTGCTGAATTCCGGAGACGGTAGCTAAGACAATTTTACCCTGCTCGCAATCGATCGGCTGATTGGTATCACTGTCAGTTATAATGTGACCTAAAGCGCCGTAGATCTTGGATTCAGGCTCATAAAACGATAACGTTCCCACTCCGGCTGCACTGTCCCGCACAAAGAGTCCGATCCGGTACCGTTTGGTATCACTGCATAATACCGGTGTGGCCGTAACATGCAGCTGACCATCGGGCCGTTTAAGCAAAATATCTACATTGCGCTGATTTTTGCCATTCTCGTCGATAATCTCAGCTACCTGGGCATCGCTTTGTACCGGGATCCCATTGATACTGATAATAACATCGCCGACCACGATGCCGGCATCCTTGGCCGGTGTGGCATACTGGCCCTGCATGGTTAACACCGGTGAATTGCCGACAACAATTACGCCCTGGGAACGCAGGACAACCCCGATGGAATGGCCGCCGGGTATTAATTTGATAGGCGGCAATACATCTACTTGTACGGACCGAAAGGGTATGATCCCGAATAACTTAAACTCTACCGTCGACTGGCCAAGCTTAACCGGCTCAAGGGATACCGGCCTGGATAGGGCAATAATGGGTAAAAAATCAGGAGTTTGCACACGAATGCTGTCATTGTCATGCTTTACACTTACCGTTAGCGGAAAGTTCACATCGAAAAGTGCGGTCTCACCTTCGATGACCCGGATATGCATGGGAAGACCGTAAATATTCCGGAATTGGGGAGAAAAACAAAATGCGAAGATTGCGCTGATAATCAACATTGCCATTAGCAGCCTTTTGTTGAATAAACGATAAAATCTTGTCATGTTTTTTTCCATCACTCCCTATTACATTCTTCCCAAAATTGCCGCTTCGTTCTTCACCTCGGATTGTTTTTTCTGCAGTTCAAGCGATTGCAAAATTAGAATTTCCCGAATTCAATAGGGATTATTCCGGAATTATTAGCATTCCTTGGCTTGGAAATGCAAATAACCGCATTTTATAAAAAAAACAAGCGCAAGCTTGCGCTTACGCTTGATTTTCCCAAATTGCTTTTTTCTTCTTGGACGTTTCCAGCATTTGTGCTGCATTATCAATAGAAAGCTGCGTGATATCGCCGGACGACATTCTGGCTAATTCTGTTAATTGCGCGTCTAACCCGAGGGTTGTCACCCGTGTTCGGGTACGCTCCTCTTCAACGACTTTGTCGATATAAATATGACAATCAGCCATAGCAGCAATCTGCGGCAGATGGGTTATACATAATACCTGTTTGTCAAAAGCTGCTATTCTGGCAATCTTTTCGGCCACTTTTTGGGCGGTTTGACCGCCGATACCGGCATCTACCTCGTCAAAAACCATGGTGGCAACGCCGCCCCGTTCCGAGCAAACAGTTTTAATGGCTAACGCAATGCGGGACAATTCACCGCCTGAGGCGATCTTATGCAGCATTTTGGGTTCTTCGCCCGGGTTGGCGGAAAACAGGAAAAACACATCATTAATACCATTGGCTGTATAGTGTTCATTACGTTTCACTTCAACCAGGAATTGCGCTTTGGTCATGCCAAGATCGGCCAAATGCGCCGTTATTTGTTCGGCCATGTTCCGGCCTGCCGCCAGGCGCAATCTATGGAGCTCTTCCGCCAGTTCCATAACTTTTTGGGCCAGTTCATTCTCCGTTTGTTCAAGCTGGCTAAGACGCTCGTCATAGTTTGTAATAGCGGAAAGTTCGCTGCAGGCGCGTTCATAGTAAGCCAGGATATCCTCCACGGTCGCCCCGTATTTTTTTTTCAGCTTGTAAATAATATCAAGGCGGGTTTCCAGCTTGGACAATTTGGCCGGGTTAAAATCGATACCTTCCTGGTAAGTCCTCAATTCACCCAGCGTGTCTTCCAGCTGGTATAATGCCTCGGTCACGGCGGCCAGTGGCTGCTCAATCGTCTTGTCATACCGTGCGACCAGTTCCAGCTCATGTTTGATATCGGCCAGACAGGCGACTACGCCGCTGAAACCTCTGTTCCCCTGGCTTAACAGCATATAGGCGTGGGCTACTGCGTTGGTAATTTTTTCAGCATTGGCTAAGACCTGAAGCTGGCTTTCGAGCTTTTCCTCTTCCCCCGGCAGCAGGGCGGCGCTGGCGATTTCCTGGGTTTGCCAGACAAGCATTTCCTCGCGCTGCAATCGCTCCCGCGTATCACGGGCAAGGTCGGTAAGGTCGGCTTTTGCTTTTTGCCATTGTGTATAAGTCTGGCGGTATTCTTCGAGCACCGGTCTGACTTCAGCAGAAAAAGCGTCCGTGAGAGCCAGATGGATTCCAGGCTTCAGTAATGTCTGGTTCTCATGCTGGCCATGCATGTCCACTAATACTTCGCCAATTTTTCGCAATGTGGCTAATGTTACCTGACAGCCGTTGATATGAACGGTATTTTTGCCGTGCCTGGTCAGACGCCTGGCGATCAGTAAAGTAC
>JAEZQV010000294.1 GCA_023441125.1 Bacillota bacterium | reverse complement strand
GGTCTCGGTCACGCTGGAAGGCTGTCCGGAAATCACAGAGCGGTTCTTCCCGTTCGCGGACTGCCTCACGGCTTTTAGCGGCAAAAGCAGATAGAATTTGGAATTCCTGTTCTTCAATGCGTTCACGAACTTTCATACAGTTAGCCTCCTCTCTTATCATATATTATAGCATTATTTGCCTGTATCACACTATATTGCAATCGAAAAGTTACATTTTTTTCCTGCGCATAGAGTGAAATAATTTGGTATAATATAAGAAAGATTTGGCCTGGCCCCAAAAGGGCGATGGCGAATAAGTTTTTGGGAACGGAAACAAGAGGAGGAGCACCGTGAGATATAAAATATTTTTATCAACCCTATTGGTATTATTTCTTTTTACTGGCATTTCGGCAGCAGCCAAACCATCAGTAACTGCAGACCGTACATATTTTGACATCAATACAGGTTTGTATGTGTTAAACGGCAATGTCAATATTGTGGTTGGCAACCGGGTAATCACGGCAGGTCAGGCCAAGGTCAACCCGGCTACCCTTGAAGTCTGGGCTACCGGTGGTATCACGGTAACGCAGGAGGATATTTATTTTACCGGCAACAGTGTCTATGTGTATGGCACCAAGGATAAAGCCACGATTGACGGCGGTGTCAAGTTTTCCCGGGATGGACTGGCCATCGCCGCCGACAACGCTGAATTTAACTGGCGCAGCAAAATAGCCGTTTTTACCGGCAACGTCAGGGTAAATCAGAATGGCAACAATTGGTCTGCCGATTCAGCCAGCTATAATGTAAACTCAAATAGTTTTTTATAAGGTTAACATAGTAAAATCCCTGGCGGACAAAACCGCCAGGGATTTTTCGGCTTACGCTTTCGCTACAGGCTCGGCGCAAGCCGTGTTTTCTTTATTGATTATTTGCCAGCTTGTTCTTCTGGACTATTTCCAGTATTTTATTGGCCGTTTCTTCAATGGCCTTGTTGGATACGTCAATAACAGGGCATTCCAGTCTGCGCATGATGGAACGGGCGTAATCGAGTTCTTCGTGGATCCGTCCGATGTTGGCGTAGCTGGCATCAGGCGCCAATCCCATTGTTTTCAGCCGTTCACAACGAATTTCATTGAGTTTGAATTTGTCAATCACTAAACCAACGATACGGTGAGGCGGTACTTGGAACAATTCCTGCGGCGGCGGTACTTCCGGCACCAACGGCACGTTGGCCACCTTTACTTTTTTATGTGCCAAGTACATACTTAACGGTGTTTTCGAAGTACGCGATACGCCAAGAATGACAATATCCGCTTTTAAGAGACCCCAGGGGTTTTTGCCGTCATCATATTTGACGGCAAACTCAACGGCCTCAACCCGTTTAAAATACTCCTGATCGAGCTTATGGATAAGACCCGGCTTAAGGCGCGGCACCATGCCGCTTATTTTTTGAACAGCATGAATCATTGGTCCCATAATATCAATCGTAGGAATGTTATGGGCCTGTGCCTGTTCAAGCAGAGCCTCCCGCAAGTCCGACGATACCAGCGTATGACAAATAACACAAGTGTGTTTGGCAGCTTCCTGTACGGTTTCCGCAATTTGTTCCACAGAATTGATATAAGGTATCCGGATAATATCAAATTCGCCTGAATTAAACTGACTGGCAGTAGCACGGGCTACCATCTCCGCCGTTTCTCCAATGGAATCTGACAGTGCATAAATAATCGGCAAGTTTGCTATAGCTGTTCTCCTCCTCTTCCCTCGCCAAGATCGACAAACAATCTGGCGATATTGGTTTTGGTAAGCCGTCCGACTATTTCATGAGTCTTATTATCCTGCTGGTTGGCCGGAACAACAACCGGCAAGCTGTCTACCTCATTGTCAATAATTTTTTTTGCAGCTGTCAGAACAGGTTCGTCGGGAGTTGTTACAATGATTTTCGGCATCGGTGTCATTAGTACCTTAACCGGCATTTTGTACAGGTCGCTTCCTCCCATAGCTACTTTCAAAACATCTTTGCGTGATATAACGCCAATCAGAATTCCGCCTGGTTCAACCACAAATACGGAACCGACATCTTCGAGAAACATCGTGACAACGGCATCATAGGCACTTGTACCGGCAGTAACAACAACCGGAACTGACTGGACATCCTTTACTTTTATTCTGCTAACTTGCTCGGTAAGCAGGTTGCGAACATTTTTTCCGGTATAGTAATAACCCACTTTGGGGCGGGCTTCCACCATACCGGACATTACCAGGATAGCCAAATCAGGCCTGAGTGCTGCTCTGGTGACATGCAGATGCTCAGCAATCTGTTCCCCGGTAATTGGACCTAACGTTTTGACCATTTCAGCGATCTTCTCCTGCCGCGGAGTTAACCCAATAGCCGCCACCCCCTTAACCTACGGGCGTAAATCTACTACATAACCACAATTTTAGTCAAGTCGGCGGTGTGGGCCGCAAGACCGACGATTGCTTTGAGTAAAGCCAAACGATTATTTTTGACCGCTGTATCTTCTACCATGACCATAACAGCGCCAAAAAAAGCATCAATCGGCGCGGCCAGAGACGCTAATACGGTGAGCACGCCCTGATAGTTTTTCTCTGTTTCATATTTTGCAATAGCGGCCTGGGCTTCTCGATAGGCTTGATAAAGGGCATGCTCGGCTGCAACCGCAAACAAATCAGGGTTAATGCTTTCAAGGCCGGCATTTTTTGCCAGGTTTCCGGCCCGGACAAGGGCTTGCACTGCCTTTTGCATGGCAATGGTGCCGCCTTCGACAGCCATGGCTTTTGCTCGCAACCAGGTATCATAAACATCATCGGTGCCGGCCATTAATACGGCATCAATCATATCATACCGGAGACTTTCATCGGATAAGACATTTTTAATTCGCAGCCGGAAAAATTCCTGGATATCTGCGGACAGTTTTGTCCGGTGCTCACTGGCGGTAATCCCCAGCAAATCCATAGCCTGGTCGATCATGGCCGTTAAAGAAACATAAAACTTGGCGTCGATCAGAATATTGACGATACCAAGAGCCTGACGTCTTAGCGCGTAAGGGTCCTGGGAGCCTGTCGGGATAAGACCGCGGCTGAAAGTGGCCACAATATTATCCAGTTTGTCAGCGATGCTGATCAGCCGGCCGGCTGTGCTCTGCGGTAGAACATCACCGGCAAACCGCGGCAGATAATGTTCAAAAATCGCCTGGGCAACTTCCGGCTGCTCGCCGTTTAAAAGTGCATATTCCCGGCCCATTACCCCCTGCAGTTCGGTAAATTCATAAACCATACCGGTGACCAGATCGGCTTTGGCCAGATGGGCGCCACGGTTTACAATGGCTAATTCATCCTGCTTTTTCTGCAACATGTGCCCAATAGCGGCGGCCAGACGCTCCAGGCGCAGCACCTTATCATAAAGTGTGCCCAATCCTTCCTGGAATACAATGGTTTTGAGCTTTTCCACCCGGCCGGCCAGCGTAACTTTCTGGTCTTCCTCGAAGAAGAATCTGGCATCGGCCAGTCTGGCCCGTAATACCCGCTCATTGCCATGGCGGACAATGTCAATATGTTCTGAACCGCCATTTCTTACGGTAATAAACATCGGCAGCAGTTTGCCGTCTTGGCCGTTAACCGGGAAATAACGCTGGTGTTCGCGCATGGGGGTAATGATGGCTTCCGGCGGCAGGCTCAGGTATTTTTCTTCAAAACTGCCGCACAAGGCAGTCGGATACTCCACAAGATGAACCACTTCTTCCAGTAATTCCGCGTCAATAGTTGCAGAACCGCCCCGGCTTACCGCGAGATTCTCAATTTGCTCTTTGATAACCCGGCGACGTACATCCTGGTCGACCATAACAAAGTTTTCGCTTAGTTTGGCGAAATATTCTTCCACCGAATTGATTGCCACTGCCGGCTTTCCTAAGAAACGATGTCCGCGCGTAACATTGCCGGCTGTCACCCCAGGCAATGAAAAAGGGACAACTTCACTGCCATGCAAGGCTACCAGCCAGCGGATCGGGCGGACAAAACGCATATCCAGATCGCCCCAGCGCATATTCTTCGGGAAAGATAAATGATTAACAATCTCAGTCAATAGTCCCGGCAGCAGTTCGCTCACCGGCCGGCCAGTCTCCTGCACAACGGCATAGACATAACCGTCTTTGACAACAAAGGCGGCAGGGTCAACGCCTTGCCCCCGGGCAAAACCCAGCGCCGCTTTGGTCGGCGTGCCATCCGCGGCATAGGCGATCTTAACAGAAGGCCCTTTATTTTCACTGCGCCTGTCGGCCTGACTGGCGGCAATACCGCGTACAACAACCGCCAAACGGCGTGGCGTGCCAACTGCCCTGACCTCACCGTGGCTGATGCGTAAATCAGCCAGTTGGGTCTTGGTTACGCCTTCCAGCTGAGCTAACGCACCAGGCATAAATTTAGCCGGGATTTCTTCGGTGCCAATTTCTAACAGCAGATCTTTCGTCATATGCATTACTTACCTCCCTTAAGGAGCGGGTAACCGAGTTTCTCCCGCTGCTCTAAATACCCCTGGGCACAGAGCCGGGCCAGATTCCGTACTCTGCCGATAAAACCGGTACGTTCACTGACGCTGATGGCGCCGCGGGCATCCAGCAGATTGAAGCTGTGAGAACACTTTAAAACATAGTCATAGGCAGGAAGTACATAACCCAGTTCAACAACGCGAATGGCTTCCTTTTCGTACATATCAAACAGCTTAAAGAGCAGGTCGGTATCGGCAATTTCAAAATTGTAGCAGGATTGTTCCACTTCATTGCGGTGGAAAACATCACCATAAGAAATGCCGTTTACCCATTCTATGTCAAAAACATTTTCTTTGCCCTGAATATACATGGCCAAACGCTCCAACCCATAGGTAATTTCTACCGATACGGGCTTGACATCAATACTGCCAACTTGCTGAAAATAGGTAAACTGGGTTATTTCCATGCCGTCCAGCCAGACTTCCCAGCCTAAGCCCCAGGCACCTAAAGTCGGTGATTCCCAGTTATCCTCGACAAAGCGGATGTCATGCATGGCAGGATCGATCCCCAGTTTGGCCAGACTGGCAAGATATAGTTCCTGAATATTGGCCGGTGACGGCTTCATGATCACCTGATATTGGTGATGCTGAAACAAACGGTTGGGATTATCCCCATAACGCCCGTCTGTTGGCCGGCGCGACGGTTCTACATAAGCCACATTCCATGGCTCCGGTCCCAGCGCCCGTAAGAAAGTTGCCGGATTCATGGTGCCGGCCCCTTTCTCCACGTCATAGGGCTGTTGAATGATGCAATTTTGCTCAGCCCAAAAATTCTGTAAGGTCAGGATTATCTCCTGGAATGTCATAATATACCTCCTCCAAAAAAATAAAACATCTGGTCCTTGTAACTCCTTGGCAAAGTTACAGGGACGAGATGTTATTCCCGCGGTTCCACCCTGATTGGACGTATAAAAAACGTCCCACCTTATACTATGGCAGGTTTTACTTTCTCTCAGGCCGGTCTAAACTATCAGACCAGCCGGATTTCCTCCTGCGGCTTGGGAAGGCCTTCCCCTTGCATAATACCGGGCTTACACTGTCCCCGGTTCGCTGTGCTGCAAGGCTACTTGTTTCCCGCATTGCCTTAATTTAATTAAAAATATAACAAATGTCCCGGTTTTTGTCAAATACTAATATATATCTCTGGGAAAGTTATCCTCTGCCTTATCGGCTTCTGCCTGTTCGCCGCCGGTTTCTTCGGGGTCCTGACGGACTACTTCGATGGTGCAGCGCTTAAATACCGCCACCAGTACACCCAAAGCGGCAAGCTGGGGTAAAACTACGGCCCCGATGGCCCCCAGGGCCACCGGAATCTCCGCCAGCACTCGGCCTTCATGTTTTACCCGGATTTTATTAACATTGCCTTCCCGGATCAATTCTTTCACTTTATCAATGACTTCCGTGGACCGCACGGAAAACTCTTCCGTCCATTTAGTACCTGTTTTACTTCTTTCCTCAAGCTCAATCAAAGTGTCAATCACCTGGCCTTGATTGCGCTCCAAAGCTTCCTTGGCCTCACGATAGGTAACCCCTGTACGTTCGCGAATTAAATCGATCTTTTCGAGGTCAATTTCCATGACTGTAAACCTCCGTTTTTTGCGTTAGTTTGCCCTGTGTATACAATAGTTATTCCCGCGTTACAAGGCATTAATCTGATCAATAAAAGCCAGGGATTTTAGTGGGCGTTCCAATTGATGGCGCACAAAGCCATACAGTAACTTTTCCGCGCTGGCCAGAATTTTGGCGCTAACGGCAAAGTGTCCGGGATTATTTATATCAACAGTAAGCAGCTGATGTAAAAACTCCTGGTCGGACTGATTAAAGGCCATACTGTCCGGGGCGTTGCACTGGGCGCAGAGTCCGCCGCCGGCGGCGTAGCTGAAGCCGGCCGGCAAAGCCAGCTTTCGTCCACAGAGGGCGCATAATCTGTACTCCGGCTGAAAACCGGCCAGCACCATAAGCTGCCAGGCGCCTACCAGCGCGGCGATGCGCGGATTGCGTACAGCCAGCAGGCCTAAAATGGCCAGCAGTCTGTTATATACTTCTTCCTCAGCCTGGTGTTCGGGCCATAATCCTGTTGTCAGTTCCGCAATGAAGTTCGCATAGGCCAGCCTGGTCAAATCTTCCCGGATCTCCCGGAAAGAGGTTTGCACTTCGCATTGCTTGATAGAGTCCATACCTTTACCGCAACCTATCGCCAGGTGTAAATGAGTAAAGGCCTGCAGGCTGCCGCCTAGTTTACTCTTGGCCTTGCGGGCACCATAGGCCATGAACGTCACTATGCCGAATTCACGGGAAAATAAAGTGACCACTCTGTCGGCGGCGCCCCAGTCGCGCGCCGTCAACAGAATGGCTTCCGTCTGATATTCTAGTGCCATCTAACCTCACTCAACATATTTTTTGCAAAAAATTCCCGAACTGTTACCTGTTCTGTGGTTTCATCCGCTGATTCGGATGGGTCCATACAACAATCCAAACAAGCACGATAGGCAAGGTAAGCATCGATATTACCGGTACTTGAAAAAATCTCCCACATTGTTTCCCGTAATAACACTCGACATCATCCCTTCACACTTTTATTGACAAGCAGGATTAGCCACATACCATACAGAAAACACGGCTTGCGTCAGGCCTTGAATGAGAGCGTAAGCCGTGGTTGCCCTTAACCAGAAAAAAAGTTCCCGGCAAAAGTTCCTTAAGCTGATTCCGCTGCTTCTTGCGGTGGAATCAGCGGAACAGCCTTAACTCTTACAATTCTAAAACCATTGACACGGAGCACTTCAAAAGAATAATCCCCGATATTTACCTTATCCGCCGTTTCCGGCCGTCGGCCCAGCATGCCGAATATATAACCGCCAAGCGTATCTTCATCGTGGTCCTCCAGACGGATATTTAAAAGCTCTGTCACATCATCTAACAGCACCCCGCCGTCAAACTCATACGTTCCGTCAGGCAGCCGCTGTATTTCAATATCCTCAATCTCATCATGTTCGTCCTGGATTTCCCCGACAATTTCTTCGATGATATCTTCCAGCGCCACCAAACCGGCTGTTCCCCCGTATTCATCGGCAACTACGGAAAGATGGGTACGCTTACGCCGCATGACCTGCAGCAAATGGGCTACCGACATGCTTTCCGGCACTACCAGTATTTCACGGACAATACTGGTTAAATCGCGCTCACCGGGCGCGCATATATCAAAATCCATTAAATCGCGAATATGAACCATGCCAATGATATGGTCCTTATCTTCAATGCAAAGTGGATATCGCGTGTGGCCTGTTTCCCGTACCACCCGCATGTTTTCTTCAAAGGAGTCATCCGCAAATAAACAGATCATATCCTGCCGCGGGACCATGATTTCCCGGGCCAACCGGTCAGCAAAATCGAAAACGTTGTCAATTAGTTCGCTTTCCATCTGGTTTAATACGCCGCCGCGATGGCTGGCGCTCACAATCATCCGCAGTTCTTCTTCAGAATGGGTAAGGTCGGCCTGATTTGCGGCCTGAATGCCCATTCCTCCCAATATTGCCTTGGCGGTGCGATTGAATAGCAATATTACAGGATAGCCAAGCTTATGAAATATATACAGCGGCCATACACAGGCCAGGGCCAGCCCTTCTGTTCTTTGAATCGCCATTGATTTGGGCACAAGTTCGCCCAGTACAATATGAAGAAAGGTAATAATGATAAAACCGAGGGCCACACTGATAGTGGACAGCAGCCACTCCGGCACCGGCGTATAATTCATTAAAACCGGTTCCAGCAAGGAGGAGACGGCAGGTTCACCAAGCCAGCCAAGCGCCAGGGACGCCAAGGTAATACCCAGTTGAGTTGCGCCCAGATAGGTATCAAACGAACCCACTACTTTTAAAGCAAGCTGAGCCCGGCTGTTTCCCTGATGGGCTAATTCTTCCAGCCTAGTTTTGCGTATTTTGACCAATGCAAACTCGGCCACCACAAAAAAAGCATTGAATAAAACCAGAAACATGGCGGCCGCCAGTTTTACCAAACTGAATAAAGGCGAATCGATAAAGCATCTCTCCCTAGTTATTGGAATCATTACTGCGCGGCATAATAGCCCCGGCAGTAATAACATATTGCAATGCGCTTTCACTTGTTACTTCTAAAGGTATTATGTCCCGTCTGGGCAGGATAATATTAAAGCCTGCAGTCAGATTTAAGCTCATAGGCACAAACACACAGACATGCTCCTCGTCGAATTGTCCGGCCAGCGGCGCCGATAATTCAGGCATTACAAAGCCCAGCGCTTTCACTCCGGGATGCGGATATGGGACCAAAACGGCATTCTGCAGGAGCTTCTGCGATTCAAATACTGCCGTTGATAATTGCTTAACACTATTATAAATAAACTTTACAACCGGGATTGAACCAACCAGCCGCTCCCCATAGCCAAGCAATTTTTTCAGGAGCCAGTGGGACGACAGCCAGCCTACCAATACGATTAATAATAATACAACAACCAGCGACAGACCGGGAAAATGCACAGGCAGATACTGCCCCAGCAAACGTTCGGTAAATGCAAAAATATAAACAATAACAAATGCGGTGATGGCGATGGGCACAATAACGATCAGGCCGTTTATAAAATATTTGGAAACCAACTTCATTAATTCACCTCTCTTACAAATGATACCATTAAGTGCACTGTTGGTCAATATAAGTTCCTGTTGGCAGCTAATCCCTGGAAAGGAAGCAGGCTACCGCCCTAGCGGTAGCCTTACTTTCGGAAATGTATGTTTATTCAAAACCAAAGCTTTTTAGAACATTGGCCCGGTTACGCCAATCTTTTTTGACTTTGACCCACAGGTCGAGATACACTTTGGAACCCAGCAGGCTTTCTATATCGGCCCGGGCCAGACGGCCGATATCTTTGAGCAGGCGGCCGCCGGCGCCAATGACAATGCCTTTTTGCGAGTCCCGTTCAACATAGATAACTGCCCTGACATACAGATCATCATTGGGTCTGGTTGTGATTTCCTCAATGTCAACAAGTATGGCATGGGGAATTTCTTCTTTCGTCAGGTGCAATACTTTTTCCCGGATCAATTCGGCAATAACCAGCCGCTCAGGCTGGTCGGTAATCATATCCTCCGGGTAGTACTGCGGGCCCGGTTCCAGATAAGATTTTATTTCGGCAATCAAACCGGGAAAATTCGTGTGATCCAGGGCCGAAATAGGCACAACGGCAGCAAACGGAAACTGCGCAGTGTATTTTTCGATAATAGGCAATAAATCCTGTTTGGCAATCCGGTCTATTTTATTTACGGTTAAAATAACAGGCGTGCGGACATTCGCCAGATTATCCAGTATATAGCGTTCACCCGGCCCCATTTCGGCCGTTACGTCAACAACAAATAAAATGACGTCCACTTCGCGCAGCGAGCCTTCCGCTTCTTTTACCATATACTCGCCCAGTTTATGCTTGGGCTTGTGGATGCCCGGCGTGTCAATAAATAGAATCTGCGCATCTTCCTGCGTAAGCACACCCATGATCTTATTCCTGGTCGTCTGCGGCTTGTCCGACATAATCGCCACTTTTTGGCCGATCAGGTTATTCATCAGTGTCGATTTCCCCACATTAGGCCGGCCAATCACAGCGACAAAACCGGATTTATAATTTTCTTTGTTCATTTTCGATCACCATCTTTAGCAAAATCATCTTTAGCAAAGCTATAGGGCAAAAGTTCATCTAGCGTAACTGTCCGTTGATCACCTTTTACGTTCAGCAAGGTAATCTTCCGGATGCCAAATTCAGCCATGACTTGCCGGCAAGCACCACAGGGAGACACCGGTCCGGGGGTGTCGGCCACAATCGCCAGCGCTACAAGTTCTTGCTCTCCTTCGGATATGGCTTTGAAAATGGCCGTTCGTTCGGCGCAATTTGTGAGACCGTAAGAAGCATTCTCAATATTGCAGCCGGTATAAATTTGTCCGCTGCCGCCCCGGACGGCAGCGCCCACTTTAAATTTGGAATAAGGCACATAGGCATATTCTCTAGCTTTTAAAGCAGCCTCAGCCAGTTCTTCCATCGTGTATCCCACCTATTTGAATAGTTTATCCCCAAACAACAGGCAGCCTACAATCAGTGCCGCCAGAGCATTTATCAGCACGGCGCCAGCCGCCGCATCTTTGGCAGCCTTGGCCAGCGGATGAAACTCCGGCGATACTTTATCAACCAGCGCTTCAATAGCCGTATTTAGAATCTCGGCGGCAATGACACCGGCGATACAGAGCAAAATGACAGCCAGCTCCAGTTTGCTGAGTTCCAGCCGCCAAGCCAGGCAGAGCGCCGCAATGGCGGCCACTGCATGGATTTTCAGATTCCGTTCCTTACGGAAACAATACACAATGCCGGCAATGGCATATTGAAAGGCACGCAAGCTCCGCATACCGCCAGCCTACAGTTCACGGGTAATACCGAGAAGTGACAGGACATGCTCCTCTTCCTGCCGCATCTCGGCCCGTTCCGCTTCTGCCTCATGGTCATAGCCCAAGAGGTGCAGCATGCCATGGACAGTCAGATACGCCAGTTCACGTTCCAGGCCATGGCCAAACTCTTCTGCCTGCCGGGCCGTGGTCTCCAGCGAAATGACAATGTCCCCAAGCAATATTTCGCTATCGTCAGGTGCTGCGGCAATTTCCGGTTCATGTTCGCCGGCACAATGATCATTCATCGCAAATGACAGCACGTCAGTAGGTCGGTCCTTGCCCCGGTACTGGCGGTTAAGCTGATGAATATAATCGTCGTCGGCCAGCACCACACTGACTTCAGCCTGAGGCTCTATACCGTAAACTTCAGCTGCTTTGTTTAATACTTGCGTCAGCATTCGTTCCATTTCCCGGGTTATCGTCATCTTTGCCTGCAGGTTGTTTATTACAATTTCCATTCTTGGGTTTTCTCCTCTCAAGCTCCTTTAAAGCTTCAGGATACTCAATACGGGTGTGGAACATGCTTGACAACAGCCTGATATAAACATCGCCGATCACCTTAAGATCTTTCAAAGTAAGATTACAGTCATCAAGTTGCCCTTCCTGAAGTCTTTCTCTGATAATTTTCCGAACCGTTGCCTCGATCCGGTTTACGTTCGGTTTGCTGATGGACCGGACTGCCGCCTCACACGCGTCGGCCAGCATTACCAGCGCAGCTTCCTTGGTCTGCGGCGTCGGTCCTTCATAACGGAAATCGGCTTCAATGATACATTCGCCATGTTCATTTTCAGTAGCCCGCTTATAGAAATAAGACACCAGCGTAGTACCGTGATGTTGTTGAATAATGTCTGTGATCACTTGGGGCAGTTTGTAATCCCGGCACAAATCCAGACCGTCTTTAATATGGGATGTTACAATCAGCGTACTTAAGGATGGGGCAATTTTATCATGCGGATTCTCACAGCCGGCCTGATTTTCAATAAAGAAATACGGCCTTTTAATTTTACCGATGTCGTGATAATAGGCTCCCACCCGGACAAGCACAGGATCTGCCCCGACGGTAACCGCCGCCGTTTCCGCCAAATTACCGACAAGCACACTATGGTGATAGGTCCCGGGTGCATCCAGCAGCAAACGCTGTAGAAGCGGATGATTCGGTTTGGCCAGGTCCAACAGCTTGATCGGTGTGGTGATATTGAAGGCGTGCTCAAGATAAGGCAGCAGCCCGGTTGTGATTACGGCCGAGGCTATGCCGCTAATGATGCCCAGCAGCCCCTGCCAAAGTATTTCCGTGCCGCCGATCTGTTCAAGCAGCCCGGTTGAGCCGATTACCAGAAAGTTAATGGCGGCAATGGAAACTCCCGCTTTGGTAAGACTGTAGCCGTGAGCCATCTTGGTTACACTGAATACACCGGCCATGCCGCCCATAAGTGCGGTTGCGACTGCCCGGAGGTCATGATCGACAATAACGCCGAAGAACATCGACATGATTACGCTTATTACCAAACCGACCCGGGTGTCAATCAATATCGCTGTTAAGAGCGCGCCGGCGGCAACCGGAGCGGCAAAATCCGAATAGTAGTGAGCCACTTTGGCGATTAACAGGGAAACCAGAATGATCAAGCCCAGTAGAATCATGTGCATAT
>JAEZQV010000272.1 GCA_023441125.1 Bacillota bacterium | reverse complement strand
GGGTAATCAATGTAGTGTTTGATATTCACGGCAAGCAAAAAACGGCCGTGAAAATGTTGTACTGGCAGGGCAGCGAAGAAAAAGCCATCGCTTTAACCAAAGATGACCTGGTGTTTATCACCAATGGCAGCTGTACAGAAAACTCAACCTTCGGCGATGACCGGCACGCGCCGGTGCTAAACGATTCCCCCGGCGGCTGCTGGGAGCTCTGGCGCAATATTGCCAAACAAGACCCGGCCTTTGGCCGGCCTGATAAATTCTGTACCGACCTGAATGCTACCTGCTGGGAATCGGCGACGATTACCACCCTGGATGACCGCATTGTGCCCTATATTGAAAAAATTTGCCAACGCGATCCCTTTAGCGGCCGGGTGGTGACCGGCGGCATCGTCACAGTCCGGGATTCCAACTGGCTTATCAGCTATACGATCAACCGTCAGCCGCATTTTAAGGAGCAGCCCCGGGACCAGCTGGTTGTCTGGCTGTACGGTTTGTTCATCGGTGTCCCGGGCAACTACATAAAAAAGCCGATGCGGGAATGCACCGGCACGGAAATCGTAGAAGAATGGCTGTATCATCTGGGCGTGCCGGAACCGGAGATTCATGCTCTGGCCACGCAATCGGCGCACGCTATTCCCTGTCTGATGCCATACATTACAGCCTTCTTCATGCCCCGGACCCAAGGGGACAGGCCCAAAGTAGTGCCGGCGGGCTGTGTGAATGCGGCCTTTATCGGCCAGTTTGCCGATACCGAGCGGGATACGGTCTTTACCACCGAATATTCGGTGCGGACAGCCATGGAAGCGGTTTACACCCTGCTGGACATCGACCGCGGCGTACCGGAGGTCTTCGCTTCCTGCTACGATATTCGGGTCCTTTTGGATGCTACCGCCAAAATGATGGACGGGAAGAAGCTGACAGAGCTGAAACTTCCTTTTATACTGAGTCTGATAGAAAAAAATGTGCTGCACAAAATCGCCGGCACGCTGTTTGAGGAGCTGCTGAAAAAATATAAGCTGATATAATTCATGGGCGTGGCGGGTTGGTTGGGGCTGTCTTTAATCAGGCAGTCCTTTTTTATGAAGTGAAAGGCTGTGCCACTGGGGAATAATCATCGCTGCCAGGCAAGAGACAAGCGGCACGGTCAGAATGATGCCGATGGTTCCTGATACGCCCTGCATAATTTCAATGCCGGTATTGTAAGAGTTGATTAACTGAAGATAAGGGAGGTTATAGGAATAATCCAGTACGAGCAACCCGAGGGAACCGCCGGTAAAGGCCAGTATCAGCGTGCTGCACATGGTGCCCATCGTATCCCGGCCAATTGTCATGCCGGAGTGGAATAAATCCGCCGCCGGGGTCGCCGGATTTTTTTCATAGATTTCATTCACTGCCGAGGCGATAGACATCGCAATGTCCATAACTGCACCCAGCGAGGATATTAAAATGCCGGCAAAAAGCAGTTGGCCGAGTTTGATGGGGGCGGCCTGCGCAATAAATAAGAGATTTTCAATTTCGCTTACATTATAGCCGTTAATATCAGCGCAAAACCCGAAAATCCAGGCGGAAATACCGGCAATTACCACTCCGCCCAAAGTACCCAGAATCGCGGCCAGCGTCTTGGCTGTCCAGCCGCCGATCAGGCCTACCGTTACCACCGTTGTGATAAAGGCAATTAAAATTGCGGACCCGAAAGGAGAAAATCCCCGGTAAATCATGGGCAGCAGCAAATAAAATATCATAATGAAGGAGAAAACCAGTCCTGCAGCTGATTTTACGCCGCTTTTGCCGCCGACGGCGCTGATCAGCAGGAGAAAGAGCAAGGCAAACCCCAGTACGGTCCATTGTCTGTCGCGGCTATAGACGGTTACCACCGAGTCAGTTCCGTTAACGCTGGTAATCGTAATCACCTTCATGCCCGGCCGGCAGGCGGCGCCGAATAACATGCCGTCAGGACTTGTCGCGTCAACGGTCATTCCTTGCAGGGGGCCGCTTGCCAGCTTGACCTTCACCTGCTGGCTGCCGTAGCGGTTGCCGTCTTCCGCCAGATTGTCCCTGACGACTTCCACAACAGTCGCCCTTTCGAAGCTGCGGCCCTCGGTATTAATTAAAGGCACCTTAGTGGTGGTAGTAGTAAACCAATATAAAAAATAAGCAAAAACGATGATCAGCAGACCAAGCAGGCCTTTCACCACGCAATCCCGTTTGCTGATCACTACAGATGATCTCATATTGCCTCCCGCTTGGAAAAAGTAAATGATTGTGAGCCGCATAAAGCGCGCTACCTAGATGAAGCAGCAACAGCACAGACAAGCAGGCGTTGTTGTGCTATTGCCGCATTTCAAAGGCCAGTCGTAGTAGTTTAATTTGTCTTTATGATGGTGTAAGGGGAAGTGCCTGCCAGTATTTTGCCTGTAAGGGCATCATACGTCGTGACGGAAAAGCGATTGCTGTCAATTGACATAACCGCATAAGACGGAGTCCAGGTTTGGCTTCTTTCGGCAATATAGTTTTGCTGAACGGCAATCAGATTGTAAAACTTGCTGCCGGTTGCAGAGTTGGCCTCAAGGTAAACAGTTCCCTTCGGGTTGGTTAGGGTGCCGCCGGCCTGCGCGCTTACGACGTTATAACAGTCATTGGCCGCAAGATAGGGAGCCTTTTTGTCAGCAGGCGATTCGGGCGTAACCGGGGCGGTCTTGAAAGCCGGATGGTCAGCGCCGTCGCTGGCTAACTGAAACGTTCTTGAGTAGGTGTGATCATGGCCCTGTAAGACAACGTCAATCTTGTATTTGTCCAGAAGCGGCGTCAGTTGCGTCCGCAATACAATCCCGTCGGAATCGGAATGATCGTAACCGGAACCGTAGATGTCCTGGTGGAAGAGCACAATTCGCCATTTTTTGTCGCCATGCAGCTGAATGG
>JAEZQV010000221.1 GCA_023441125.1 Bacillota bacterium | reverse complement strand
GCGCTAACGTGATGGACAACGAACTCACTGTTCACCTCCTCTCCCTGCGAGTTTACTCTCAAAACGCAACAACCTGCTGTTTGGCCGGACAGCACTGTCTGCCAAAATCAGTCTGTTGTTTGGGTTTATATTGATATTGCCTTTTGGCCCTTTCCTGCAAAGTAAGGGCACCGGCAATGGGCAAAGCTGTTTGCATCAAAAAAGGGTAAACTAAATAAACCTAGTGCCACCGGAAAATAAAAAGCATGTACGGCTGTGTAGATATTCGTGGTATCTGCACGGCTTTTTTATTATGGTAAGAAAGTCCTTTAGGCAAATTATTTGAAAATAAAAAAATCAATTAGCTGCGCTCTTAACAACTAATTGATACCCCTTTGTACCTTCAAATAAAGTACTATTTGTTTATAAATAAAATACACCAAATTGACACTGCCGTCAATATCTTTTTTAACTTTTTATCTAAAATAAACAAAATAAAACCAAATTAAATTCTATGTCGATATTGTTTTTGTTAGTTTTTGTTTGATTGGCTATTGATTACAGAATATTAATTTATCTATTTTTTAAGTCGGCCGCCTTTTTGCAGGTTACGATTGCACAAGCTTGGCCGACGAAGACTTCCTGTGCAAGCAAAGAATTTAGCCCTGCCGCAGGATTACCCTTAAAAGTGCCTGCAGATAGTGCGGCAAGTCCGGCGGCCGCCGGCTGGATACAATATGCCCGTCCACTACGGCCGGCTCATCGAACCACAGGGCGCCGGCGTTCTCCATATCATCGCGGATACCGGGAGTGCTTGTCACCTTCTTGCCGGCAAGAATCTTAGCGGAAATAAGCACCCAGCCGGCGTGACAAATCTGGCCAATCGGTTTTTGCGCGGCGTCAAATTCCCGTACCAGCTCTAAAACAGCCGGATAGCGGCGTAACTTGTCAGGCGCCCAGCCGCCAGGCACTAAGAGGACATCGTAATCACTGGCCCTGGCCTTTAAAAAACTACAGTCCGTGGTAGCAGGCACGCCATATTTGCCAACATAGGTTTCCTGCGCCTTTTCGCCTGCCAAATGTACTTCCAGCCCTGCCTCCCTAAGCCTAAGGACAGGGTACCATAATTCCAAATCCTCAAAATCATGCTCCACGAGTTGCAGTGCTTTCTGCCGGTTGCCTGACATGTTTTTATACCTCCTCCGACAATGTGATCGCCTTCATTTTCGGTCAAAATATAAAACAGCTATTAAAATAAAAGATATAAGACCAGTATAGTAATACCAAGAGAGCCAACGCCGAAAATAAAGTAAGGTATGATATCCAGGATAATATCAAGAAACATATGCATCTGGGTACGAAATCTGGACTCAGACACTACTACCACTCCTCACCAGCAACTACCTTGATTTGTCCTAGCATCATTTTAACACAACCTTGTCTACTTGTGTAACCGTTCGCTGACAAAACTTCTCCAAATATGTTTAACTTCACCATGCCGGCCGGTTCCAGCACCAGGAATATTTATATTTCTTCCTTGATTACAATGCCCATAGAATGCTTACAGTCCAAACTCACCCATTCCTCCAGCAATTTCAGCCGTCCGCCGGGAAGAAGCTTGGGAGTAACCCTGCATTTTCCGATTCTAATTTCATTGCCGGTAATGATATGCTGATACCACATATCAAGTTCTCCCCTGCCGGTAACAAAGCCGATCAGCGTCCCCAGCAGGATAGAACCGCCTTTATAGCGGACTGAAACCAGTTCCCCTTCCTGGGTGTAATGAAATATAGTATCGGGCGACGAGTCGGATTCAAGCGTATTCACTATTGTTTTGAAGCGTTTATTATGAAAATTAATCATTGCTTATGCCTCCCCAACCGGACTTACCCGGCTAGCAGCCTCAGAGAAGGCTGTAATTAGGCCGGCGGATTTTGTCCGCCGGCTTGCTGCCTTTTATTATTCAGCTGCTTACTATCAGTAAAGATCGAGGGTGTCATAGTTTGCCAGGAAAGCATCGAACGGCACCGGCTGCTTCCAGCCTGGCAATGTCGGCTTCGCCGTAGCCATATTTCAACAGATACTCACGGGTGTGGTACCCGATCGGTTTGGAGATACTCAGTTCAGGGTCACCGATGCTCTTCAGCCTGATTGGACTGGTGGGAATAACCCGTCTGCCGAATTCCTGAGAATAGACAGGCCGCAGGATATCATTGGCATACGCCTCTTCATCGGCCAGAACATCATCAACCGTAAAGCATTTTTGATAGGGAATCTCGTGTTTCTTAAAGATTACTTCCCATGCGGCAAATGTCTTTTTAGCAAAGGCTGCCTCCAGCATTTCAATGACTTCACCGGTCCGCTTATGCTCGCCGATCACCTCCAGGGTATCATAATCCTTGTTGCCGACAAGCTGTTCAAGGCCGAAGGCCGTAACCATTTCCGCAAAGTACTTATTATAGTTGCCGTTACAAATCAGGAACCAAATACCATCCTTAGACTTATAGCAGTTGTTAGTCGGGCAGGGAACTTCCTTTCTGGAGCGGGGATATTCGGCGCCGGCCTGGCGCGAAACCATGGCAATCTGCATTGCCCAGACAGCCATGTGATAGAGATTGACAACCACCTTATCCCCCCTGCCGGTTCGCTGCTTGTTGACCAAAGCAGCCAATACGCCGGCTGTCAAAGCAATGGAGGCATTGAAGTCGCCAAAAGCGGCCGGTACATTAACAGGACTTTCTCCCTTCTGGGGGAAGCTGGTTATAAGGCCGCCCCGGGCCGAATAGGCAGTGGCGTCAAAGCCTTTGGAATCCTTTTCCGGGCCCCGCTCACCATACCCGCGCATATGCCCGTAAACAATATGAGGAAATTTGCTGCTGATGGTCTCATAGTCAAGCCCCAGCTTTAACAGGGCTTTATCCCGGAAACTGGTTATAACAATATCGGCGTTCTCGATCAGTTTGTAGACAAAGGTAAGCCCTGCCGCATTCTTAAGGTTCACGCTGAGCCAGTTCTTGTTCATACTGCTCATATCAAAGGCAGGATCTTCGATATCATTGCGTTTCATCCCAAAGCCCGGTCCCTGGGTACGCTGTTCATCACCGGTAAATGGTTCAATTTTAATAATTTCCGCACCCATCTCACCAAGAATTCGCGGACAGGCCGGTGCTGCCACATAGGATGTTAATTCGACTACTTTTATTCCCGTCAAACCGTTCATATCGATAAATCTCTCCTTTTTCCACTAATGCCCTTTAGTGATAAAACGGCAACTATCCGGCTGCCAATCCAATCCGGTTAAGCCCCTGCCGTTTGCCGGCTTAGCTTATTCTTAATATCCTGACGCAGCACAAACTTTTGTACTTTCCCTGATGCAGTCCTGGGAAGACTGCTGATGATTTCTATCCGTTCAGGATATTTACACTTGGCTACTTCTTGTTGCTCAAAAAATTTTTTCACGTCTGCCAGCGTTAGGACGCCGGCAGTTTGTTTTAGCACTACATAAGCACAGATTCTCTCGCCTAACCGCTGATCAGGCATGGCCACCACGCCGGCCTCACGAATATCCGGCATTTGCAGCAAAATGTTTTCGATCTCAACACTGCTGATATTCTCACCGCCGCGAATGATAACATCTTTCTTGCGGCCCGTGATGCGGATATAGCCGTCTTCATCCATTGTGCAGAGGTCGCCGCTGTAATACCAGCCATCCTCATCCAAAACCCGTGCTGTCAACTCAGACTCTTTCAGGTAGCCCACAAAGACATTGGGGCCGCGGGATGCTTCCTCGCCCTCGCACCCTGCCGGCACCGGCTGTCTTGCTTCGTTGACAACCTTTATCTCCACACCGGGGACTGCCGCCCCATCGGTGTGAATCACTTTTTCCAGAGGATCATGCAGGCGAACGGCGGTATGAGGTATACTCTCGGTGGAGCCGTACACCCCCACAACGTTAAGGCCTGCTGCCAAAGATTCCTTAACAAGCTTTCTGGGTATGGGCGCACCGCCGCACAGGAAAAACCGCAGGGAAGATATATCATATGGTTTGCTTTGCAAAGCATGAAGAATGTCGTAGATAAACGGCGTTGCTCCCATACTGCAGGTGCATTTTTCCTGCTCAATTAACGCCAGGCTGGTGTCGGCCTCGAATATATCCTGGAGCACGCTTTGCGCCCCATACATAAAAGGTACAGTCACGCCATGGTGGAAGCCGGTGGCATGGGCCAGGGGCGCTGTCATTAACATGACATCCAGCTGGCTGAAATGCAAAGCAGCGGCAAACGCTTTCTCGCTCGCAATAATATTGTTATGCGTAAACATAACTCCTTTGGGCCTTCCGTCTGTGCCGGAAGTAAACAGCACGGCGGCCAGATCATCCGCCTGGCAGGCACGGCTGGCAGGCAGCGGCTGGCATTGGTTCATGATCCAGCCGAATGTGCCTGCCGCGTTTGCCTGGTTTTCTTTGTCTACCATCACGGTCGCCCTAAGAGTGGGAACCTGGGAGAGCAAGGACTGTACCATGGGCTGATAGGTGAACCGTCTAAATGCAGACGGATAAAAAAACACTTTGGTCTCACATTTGTTTAGAATATATAATAACTCATCCGCGCGATAACAGGGCAGAATAGGATTGACTACCGCCCCTATTTTCAGGCAGGCCACATAGATGGCTGTAAATTCAGCCCAGCCAGGTATTTGCAAAGAAACAAACTCACCGGGCGCCACACCTGCCGCCTGTAAAAAAGCGGCTATTTTCCCGGCTGCTGCATCAAGTTCCGCATAAGTATAACAAGTTCCCTGCCGGTCCATTACCGCCGGCTTTTCCGGCGAGCTTAAGACGGACAGCTGCCAGTAATCGGCGAGGGTGGCATCGCCCCAGTAGCCTTGCCGCCGGTATTCCCGCCGCCTGGACTCGTTAATCTTAATCCCTGCAGACATTCCGCTCACTCCCTGATTATTGTTTACGGGCCAATAAGACGCAAATAATAAAAAGAGGATGACCTAAAGACCGGTCTGCCCGTTACTTTAGTGGTTCAGCAGTGTGCGGCCCGCCATTATGCAATGCCGCCTGAATCCATGTAGCACCCTTTGCATCCGCCATTTTAAGCATCTTCTTTTTATTTGCTCAGCAGTGTTTACACCACCGTCATTAGCTTGCTTTTAGTTTTTTTATTTCCGCAATAAGCGCCGGAATGACTTCAAACAAATCGGCGACAACGCCATAATCGGCCACATCGAAAATCGGTGCATCCGGGTCCTTATTGATAGCCACGATGATATCGGACGACGACATTCCGGCCAAATGCTGAATAGCGCCGGAAATACCGCAGGCAAAGTAAATCTTAGGGCCTACGGTTTTGCCGGTTTGGCCTACCTGCTGCAGCGGCGGCATCCAACCGGCATCCACGGCAGCCCGCGATGCCCCTACGGAACCGCCCAGAAGATCAGCCAGTTCTTTTAACAGGGCAAAGTTTTCAGGGTTCCCCATGCCTCTGCCGCCGGAGACTATGATTTCGGCTTCTTCCAGATTAACAGCAGCCTCGCCCACCGCTTGTATAAAGCCGACTACTTTGGTGCGAATTTCTCTGGCAGGTGTTCTGATCTCTTCAGTAATGACCGGCGCCTTGCGGGCCGTGTCCGGACAGCTTTTCTTAAATACCCCGGGTCTGACAGTCCCGATCTGCGGTCTGGTTTTAGAACACAGAATGGTTGCCATAAGGTTGCCGCCAAACGCCGGTCTTGTCCAGGCGACATCCCCGGTTTCCTCATTGATACCCAGCCCCGTGCAGTCGGCCGTCAGGCCGGTTGCCAGCCGGCCGGCTATCCGGGGGCCCAGGTCTCGGCCGTTATTGGAAGCTCCGATCAACAATACCGACGGCTTGTACTTTTCAATCAGTTTCACCATGGCATTGGTATAGCCGTCTGTATTGTAATCCTGATATTCCTCACCTTCTACCAAAATAACCTCATCGGCGCCATAGGCAATGGCTGCCTGGACTGCCGCAGCCACATCCTGGCCAATCACAACGCCAACCACTTTCTCTTGATGCGCATCGGCCAAAACCCTTCCCTGGTGCAGCAGTTCTAAACCCACATTCTTGGCCTGGCCGTGAGCATGCTCGATAAATACCCATACGTTTTTATAATCAGCAATATTCATCTAAACCCCACTCCTTAAACAAGCTTAGCTTCTGTTAACCTGGCGAGCAGCTTACACGCGCATTCGCAGCCCGTTTCCGCCTCAATCCTTACACCGGACTCCTTCCGCGGCGGTGTAAAAGTCTTCTTAACCTTGGTGGGCGAGCCATTAAGGCCGATCCGGGTTGTATTAATTTCCGGCATGTCGGCCGCCGTCAGCACTTGGATCACCGCTTTATTGGCGGCCATTTTACTTTTAATAGACGGATATCGCGGTTTGTTTATTGATTTTACCACCGTCACGACAGCCGGCAGCCTGGCTTCCACAATTTCATACCCTTCGTCATGCTCCCGGTTAACAGTGATAGTACCGTCCTTCACTGCCAGCTTGGCGGCGAAGGTCACTTGCGCAATGCCAAGATGCTCCGCTATCTCCGGGCCAACCTGGCCGGTATCGCCGTCGATCGCCTGCTTGCCGCACAGGATCAGCTCAAACTTGCCAAGTTTTTTTATGGCGTTGGCCAATATGTAGCTGGTTGCCAGGGTGTCGGAGCCGCCAAACAGTCGGTCACTAATGAGCACGGCCCGGTCGGCGCCAAGCGACAGGCACTCCTTTAATGCATGCTTGGCTTGTTCGGGTCCCATGCTGATGACAGTGACACTGCCGCCATGAGCTTCTTTCAGCTGCACGGCTGCTTCCAGGGCATTGGCGTCAAACGGATTGACTATACTTGGCACACCGCTTCTAATCAAGGTGTTGGTTACCGGATCGATCCTGATCTCGGCAGTATCAGGCACTTGCTTAACACAAACCAGAATATTCATAAGGTACTTCCCTCCCTTAATTCCAATAGGCTGAAAAAATTATTTGAGCATTTCCCTGGCAATAACTAATCGCTGAATTTGATTGGTCCCCTCAAAAATTTGGAATACCTTGGAGTCTCGCATCAGCTTTTCAACCGGATATTCCTTGCTGACGCCATAGCCGCCAAAAATCTGCACGGCATCGGTAGTGACCCGCACGACGGTATCGCCGCAAAAGGTCTTGGTAATGGAGCCCTCCTTGACAACCGGTTTGTTGTCGTCCATTAAAATCATGGCATGATGCACCAGTTGGCGTGCCGCTTCCGTCTGGATTTCCATGTCGGCCAGTATCATCTGCACGGCCTGGAACTGCCCGATCGGCTTTTTGAATTGCACTCTTTCTTTGGCGTATTTTACGGCCTCATCAATCGCCGCCTGACAAATCCCAACGGCTAAGGCCCCCACAAAGGCGCGGGAAACGTTTAAGGTATTCATCGCGGTGATAAAACCGGTGCCCTCTCTGCCCAGCAAATGGCTGGCCGGTATGCGGACATCGGTAAACGTTACGTCCGTGGTATTTGACAACCGCAGTCCCATTTTATCCTCATGTTTGCCAATGGTAATCCCCGGACGGCTCCTTTCCACAATAAACGCGGATATGCCCTTGACCCCTTTGCTCTTGTCCGTAGAGGCGAATACGACAAATACATCGGCTACGCCCCCGTTGGTAACAAAACATTTATTGGCGTTGATCACATAGTCGTCCCCGTCTTTTACGGCGGCAGCCCGCATGGACCCGGCGTCCGACCCGGAATTAGGCTCTGTTAAACAGAAGGCGCCAAACGCTCCCGGAACAATAATATCGGCAAACAGCTTTTTCTGCGCTTCATTGCCGGCCATAATAACCGACCGCAACGCTACAAAAGTAGTAACAAGCGAAATAGCGTAGCCGGCGTCGACTTTGGCCAGTTCTTCAAAAATAATGGCCGTGGTTTGATAATCCAAACCTGAGCCGCCATATTCCTCCGGTATTTCCAGACAATGCAGGCCCATAGCAAAAGCCTGTTTAAGCAATTCGCGCGGAAACTCGCCTGTTTCGTCAAGCTCTTTAACCTGCGGTTTTACTTCTTTAAGAGCAAAGTTTCTTACCATTTCGACTAATTCTTTTTGCTCTGCGGTTAATATGTGTCCCATAATAAGCCCCCTCCAATAAGAGTTATAAACCATTTTTTAGTCATGTTTAAATGTACTACACTTCATTATTAGCGACAATTTAATGTTTTTAATTATCAAACGATTTTGCAGTACCACTAAATTTTAAAATTTCTCTTTAGCCCTGCTAATAAATCACCGGCAGCAGCCTAAAAACACTGAGCTTATTTTTTATAGCCATTATTAAATAATGCGGGGGCAAAACGGGCCGGGTCTATGTCCAGGAATTTTGCCCGCTCAAATTTATCTTTAAGCCGGAAAGGCACCGTACAGTCAAAAATTGTTTTGCAGGAAGTCCCTGTTTCCCGGATTCCCGGAGCAAATTCCGGGGTCTGGGAGGGATCAAGCGGATGGCAGCGCACGCCGGGAATAAAGAGGGTGTCACTATCGCCCTGATAGCGCGTATTCAGTGCCCACAGCACATCGTTGCTGTCAAAAATGTCAACATCCTCATCGACCAGAATGATATGCTTTAATTCCGAAAAGGCAGCGAAGGCAATCAGAGCTGCCTGGCGCTGCCGGCCCTCATCCGCCGGTTCCGTCTTTTTGAACTGCAGCACAGCCATGTATTTGCCGCCGCCGGCCGAGTGCGCGTAAACATTCAGCACCCGGCCCGGCATGGCCCGCTCGGTCATTTGCAGAATGCTGGCTTCCGTCGGAATACCGGCCATACTGACATGCTCTTCGCTGGGACCGATGCAGCTTTGCATAATCGGGTTACGGCGATGGGTAACTGCCTTGACTTTAATCACCGGCAGCGCGGGCTTGGCCGGGCCGGTGTAACCGGGGAATTCCGGCATCGCTTTACCGGTGTTGGTATTTTGGTCCTCGGCCATACGCACGCCGGGCAGTAACTCTCCCTCAATGACGTATTCCGCATGGGCAATGGCCTGTTCCCTAATAGTCAGGCAATCGACCAAGGCCACTGCTTTATTGCGTATTCTGCCGGCAATGCCCAGTTCATTAAAGCCAAGCGGCGTGGTCGGCGGTTCAAAGCAGGCGGCAATTTCGATAGCCGGATCGACACCAATGCTGATGGAAATAGGCAAAGCGTTGCCCGCCGCTTCTGCTTTATGCCGGAACACGTCAAGATGCCGGCCGGGCACAAAATACATGGAGATTTCGTCCCTGCTCTGCAGACACAGACGGTGGATAGTAATATCCGACACCCCTGTGTCGGGGTCACTGGCGTAACACAGCCCCAGGGTAATGTACGGGCCTGCATCCTCGGCCGTATTGGTTGGTGCAGGTAGTAACCGGCGGATGTCAAAAGCCGGCTCACCGGCATAATGAACAACTTCCTGGCATACGGCTTGGGTCCGGGGCACGGTTACCGGCGCAACCGGCTTAAGCACAGCTTCCTGTAGCAAAAAGCCCAGCCGGTCCGGTGCGCTATTGAGCAGCAGACCCACTCTCTCCCTGCTGGCCAGCAGACCAATGGCCACCCGGGCATTGTCATGGCCTTTCACGTTATTAAAAATCATGGCCGGCCCTTTCCCGGTCGGCCGGGCCACCGTTCCGCCGGCGCCGACATGCCGGTACACTCCGCATAGCTCGGCGAACGGGTCGACCGGTTCATCGGTTTCAATAAGCTGACCGGGAATGGCGCGCAGCAAGGCAAGAGCCGACCGCAGGTCATACACCTGCTCTTTCCGTTCTGTCTGCAAGCAAATGACCTCCTTATATTGCGCAGGTATGCAAGCCGGCCGGACTCCCCTGCGATTTGTCCGGTTGGGGACTCACAGACCGCCGACTACTCCTTGTTGACGAAAAGCCTTAATGGCAGCGTCCTTATAGCCCAGCCGCTCCAAGATGGCTTGCGTGTGCTGGCCCAGTGCCGGCGGCGGCGTCGCAGCTTGCAGCGCTGCCGGCATGGCCGACATATGTAAAGGCAGGCCGGTTTGCAGTATTTCGCCGACCAGCGGGAAGTTCAAATA